>NZ_JBFUCL010000253.1:0-5564 GCF_056405255.1 Agromyces sp. P1_H4
CGTCTGGGCGATCGGGTCGGGGCAGGCTGCGACGCCCGCGCAGGCGGAACAGGTGTGTTCCGCGCTTCGTGCGCTCATCGCCGAACTGCTCGGCGACGACGTGGCCTCGGCCACGCGCATCCTCTACGGCGGATCGGTGAAGGCGTCGAACATCGCGTCCTTCCTTCGGGAGCCCAACGTGGACGGTGCGCTCGTCGGCGGCGCGAGCCTCGACATCGACGAGTTCTCGAGCATCGTCCGGTTCAAGAAGCACGTCGGCGCGTAGGCGCTTCGCGCCACGGGCGGAGCCGCGGGTGCGGCTATACTCGATTGTCGGCACTGACACCCTGCGTCGTGCCCGGAAAGGTTCACCGTGGAGATTCTCCAGGTCGTCCTGCAGGTGCTGCTCGGTCTCACGAGCCTCCTGCTGACGCTGCTCATCCTGCTGCACAAGGGCCGTGGCGGCGGTCTGTCCGACATGTTCGGCGGCGGCGTCACGTCCAGCCTCGGCGCGTCCGGTGTGGCCGAGCGCAACCTCAACCGGATCACGGTGATCCTGGCGCTCATCTGGATCACGTGCATCGTGGTGCTGGGTCTCATCACCAAGTTCGACGCCGGAATCTGACGGGAACGCCATGGCATCAGGAAACAGCGCCATCCGGGGCTCGCGCGTCGGCGCGGGACCGATGGGCGAACAGGACCGCGGATTCCACGCCGATCGGGTGGCCGTGAGCTACTGGGACGCGCAGGGCAACGAGACCGTGCGGTACTTCGCGGCGAGCCTCCCCGAGGAGGAGATCCCCGAGATCATCGACAGCCCGTCGACCGGCCTTCCCGCCGGCCGCGACAAGGAGAACCCGCCCTTGGTCTCCAAGCTCGAGCCGTACAAGACGCACCTCGCCTACGTGAAGGAGCGGCGCACCGACGAGGAAGCCGCCGCGCTCCTCGAGGAGGCGCTGACGCAGCTCCGCGCCCGTCGCGGGCAGTCGGCTCCCCAGGACTGACGCACCGAACCGCATCGCAGACGACGAACGGGGCCAGCCGGAAGGCTGGCCCCGTTCGCGTCTGCTCGGTGCGAGCGACTCAGTAGTCCCGTGCGATGAGCGACTCGGGCACCTCGGCCGCGGCATCCGCGTCGACGAAGAAGACCGTGCGTCGCCGACCCTTGATGCCCGCGACCGGCACCTCGTCACGGCTCGCGCCGGCGAGGGCGAGGCCGAGTGCGGAGGCCTTGTCGGCCCCGGCGAGCACCAGCCAGATGCGTTGCGACGAGTTGATCACCGGGCGCGTGAGGCTGAGCCGCTCGGGCGGCGGCTTGGGGGAGTTGCGCACCGGGATGACGGTGCGATCCGTCACCTGGATGCCGGACCGGTGCGGGAAGAGCGAGGCGATGTGCCCGTCGGGCCCCACGCCGAGGAAGGTGATGTCGAAGATCGGGTGATCGAGCCCGTCGACGCCGTGCTGCGAGAGCTCCGCCGCGTAGTCCTCGGCGGCCTCGTCGAGGCTCATGCCCGAATCGGATGCCGGGAACGGGTGCACGTTCTCGGACGGCACGTCGAGGTCGCCGAGGAGGGCGACGCGCGCCTGCTCGTCGTTCCGCTCGCCGTCACCGCCGGGCACCCACCGCTCGTCGCCCCACCAGAAGTGCACCCTCGACCAGTCGATCGAGGTGCTCGCCGGCGATGCGGCGACGGCTTCCAGGACGGCCGAACCCATCGAGCCACCGGTCAGCACCACGTGGGCGACCGCCTGGGCGTCGAGGATGTCGAGCATCTTCGTGATGAACCGCGCCGACACGGAACTCGCCAATGACGCCTTGTCGGGATGGACGAGCACCCGCCGTTCATTCGTCATGCATGGGCTCCTCACGCCTCGGGATCGCCGAGCAGCGACAGGCCACTCGTGATCACTTCACCGTACAACTCATCGGGATCGAGGCGACGGAGTTCGTCGGCGAGGCAGTCGCGCAGGTTGCGGCGCGGCAGCGGCACGTCGTGCACGGGCTGGCCGGGCTGGCGCAGCGTCGCGATTCCGGGGATGTCGCGGACCAGTTCGACCTCGCCGCTCTCCCGTTCGAGGTGCACGCCGTGGATGCCGTGCGAGCCGGCGTCGACGGGCGTGAGCTCGTACGTCGTCGGCGCGTCGAGCTGCAGCCGCAGCCACGCCGCCAGGAGGGTCGTCGACGGGGAGTCGATCGCCCCGGTCACGCGCACGCTCGTGATCTGCTCGTACGGCGGCTGGTCGAGCACCGCGGCGAGCTGGGCGCGCCACAGGGTGAGGCGCGTCCACGCGAAGTCGGCATCGCCGGGGGTGTAACTGGACGCGAGCCGCGCCAGCGCACCCTGCGGGTCGGGCTGCGTCGAGGCATCCGTGATGCGTCGGTGGGCGATGCGCCCGAGCGCCGCCTCACCGGGCACCTCGGGTGCCGCCCCGGGCCACCAGGTGACGACCGGCGCATCGGGCAGGAGAAGGGCCATGACGAGGCTCTCCTCGTCGCGGGCTGCATCGCCGCAGGCGCGGAGCACGATGACCTCGCTCGCGCCGGCGTCGCCGCCCACTCGGATCTCGGCGTCGAGCCGTGCCGCCGTGTCGGGCAGCTCGTGCGGATCGCTCGAGACCACGATGACCCGCATGGGGTGCTCACGCGAGGCGTCGTTCGCCGCCTCGATCGCCTCCTCCTCGCTGCCGGGCGCGGTGGCGATGACGAGGGTGAGCACACGGCCCAAGGCGACGACGCCGCCCTCCTCGCGGATCTTCACCAGGGTCTTGGAGACCTGGCTGGTCGTCGTGTCGGGAAGTTCGACGATCATGGGCGCCTCCAGCTACGTCCGTCGCGGTGCAGGAGCTCGTCTGCCGAGCTCGGACCCCAGGTTCCGGGGCGGTACTGCTCGGGCTGACCCTGCGTCGCCCAGAACTCCTCGATGGGGTCGAGGATCTTCCAGGAGAGCTCGACCTCCTCCTGGCGGGGGAACAGCGGCGGGTCGCCCAGCAGCACGTCGAGGATGAGCCGCTCGTAGGCCTCGGGGCTCGCCTCGGTGAAGGCGTGTCCGTAGCCGAAGTCCATCGTGACGTCGCGCACCTGCATGCCCGCACCCGGCACCTTGGAGCCGAAGCGGATGGTGACGCCCTCGTCGGGCTGCACGCGGATGACGAGGGCGTTCTGTCCGAGCTGCGAGGTCTGGCTGTCGGCGAAGACCTGCTGGGGCGCACGCTTGAAGACCACGGCGATCTCGGTCACGCGCCGTCCGAGGCGCTTCCCGGCACGCAGGTAGAACGGCACACCGGCCCACCGGCGAGTGCCGATCAGCAGCTTCATCGCCGCATAGGTCTCGGTCGTCGACTCGGGGTTCATGCCGTCCTCGTCGAGGAATCCGACGACCTTCTCGCCGCCCTGCCATCCGCCCGAGTACTGGCCGCGCGCCGTTCCCGTGGCCAGGTCGTCGGGCAGGCGCACCGCGGACAGGATCTTCTCCTTCTCGGCGCGGAGGTCTGCCGCGTCGAACGAGATCGGCTCCTCCATGGCGGTGAGGGCGAGCAGCTGCAGCAGGTGGTTCTGGATGACGTCGCGGGCCGCGCCGATGCCGTCGTAGTAGCCGGCTCGGCCGCCGACGCCGATGTCCTCGGCCATGGTGATCTGCACGTGGTCGACGAAGTTCGCGTTCCAGATGGGCTCGTAGAGCTGGTTGGCGAAGCGGAGGGCCAGGATGTTCTGGACGGTCTCCTTGCCGAGGTAGTGGTCGATGCGGAACACCGAGTCGGGTGGGAACACGGAGGCCACGACGTCGTTGAGCTCGCGCGCCGACTGCAGGTCGGAGCCGAACGGCTTCTCGATGACCACGCGACGCCACTGGTTGTCGCGCTGCTCGGTGAGTCCCGACCGCTTCAGCTGCTCCGTGACGAGCGGGAACGACTTCGGCGGGATCGACAGGTAGAACGCGTGGTTGCCCATGGTGCCGCGCTCACGGTCGAGCTCGTCGACGACCGCGTGGAGGCGGTCGAACGCCGCGTCGTCGTCGAAGTCGCCCTGGACGAAGCGGATGCCGCGTGCGAGCTGCTTCCATACGTCCTCACGGAACTCGGTGCGGGCGTACTGCCGC
The DNA here is from genome assembly GCF_056405255.1 of Agromyces sp. P1_H4. Lineage (NCBI taxonomy): Bacteria > Bacillati > Actinomycetota > Actinomycetes > Micrococcales > Microbacteriaceae > Agromyces > Agromyces sp. P1_H4. The sequence goes on from NZ_JBFUCL010000253.1 coordinate 4,077, forward strand.
ACCGAGTCGTGCACGACCTTCTCGAAGTCCTGGTCGTCCCAGTCCCGGCGCGCGAAGCCGACGAGCGCGAAGCCCGGGGGCAGGAGCCCCCGGTTCGCGAGGTCGTACACCGCCGGCATGAGCTTCTTGCGGGACAGGTCGCCGGTCACCCCGAAGATGATGAGGCTCGAGGGGCCGGCGATCCGATTGAGGCGGTAGTCCTTGGGCGAGCGCAGCGGATTGTGCTGCGCGGAGATCTCTGCCGGGGCCATGGGATCCTTCCGCGGATCAGCCGACGGCGTCGAACAGCGTCGCGATATTCGCGGCGGGGTCCGTCAGCGTCAGGGTGAGCACCGGGCGGCCGTGCTCGGCGAGCACGCTCGCGTCGCCCGACGCCTGCGCGGCGATGAGCTCACCGAAGGTGAAGGGACGGTCGGGGATCGCGAGGTCCTCGGCCGGCGTCTCGGTGATCTGCAGGAACACGCCGACGGCGGGGCCGCCCTTGTGGAACTGGCCGGTGGAGTGGAGGAAGCGCGGACCCCAGCCGAACGTGACGGGGCGGCCGGCACGCGCCGCGAGCCGGTCGCGCAGCTGCGCCAGCTCGGGGTGGGCGACGCGGTCGACGTACGCCTGCACCGAGATGTAGCCGTTCGAGGGCAGCTCCTCGAGCAGGACGTCGATCGCCGACACCAGGTCGCTCGCGGCGCCGATGACGTGGGGCGTGCCGCGCACCTCGATGCCGTCGGCGACGAAGGCCGCGGGTGCCGGCTCGGGCCGCGCGTCGAGCAGTCCGCGCGCCGCGATCTTCGCGGACTCGACGTCGGGCTGGTCGAACGGGTTGATGCCGAGCAGGCGCCCGGCGACCGCCGTGGCGTACTCCCACACGAGCAGCTGGGCGCCGAGGCTGCCCGAGACGCGGATCTCGCCGGTGTCGTGGTGGCTGAAGATCTGGTCGCCGGCGTCGTCGACGACGCGCACCACCTGCACGTCGGGGAGGTCGGCCTTCAGCTCGGGCGCGTCGACGTCGAGGACGACGGGGAGGATGCCCTTGCCCTCCTTGCCCGTCGACTCGGCGATGAGCTGCTCGGCCCAGTCCGCGAAGCCCACGATGTGGGTGCCGTCGGCGACGATCGCGAGCTTGTCGCGCAGCGGCTCGGTGGCGGCGATGGCGGCGCCGAGCACCAGTCCGGGGTTCTCGGGGCTGTCGATCGCGAGCGAGAGCTCGATGGTCTCGGCCTCGTCGAGGATCTCGGCGATGTCGGCGCCGGCGAGCCCCGACGGCACGAGGCCGAACGCGGTGAGGGCCGAGTAGCGCCCGCCGACCGTGGGGTCGGCGTKGAACACGCGGTAGCCGGCGGCACGAGCCGACTCGTCGAGCGGCGAGCCCGGGTCGGTCACGACGATGATGCGCGTCGTCGGGTCGATGCCCGCGTCGCGGAACGCCTGCTCGTACACCCGGCGCTGGCTGTCGGTCTCGACCGTCGATCCGGACTTGGAGGACACGACGAG
>NZ_JBFUCL010000254.1:0-5563 GCF_056405255.1 Agromyces sp. P1_H4
CGGTCGAGGAGCTCGCGCCGCTCATCCCGCGCGCCGACCCGCGGCATCCGTTGCTCTGGATGCGTCGCGGTGAGGGCATCGTGGGCCTCGGCGAGACCCTGCGCGTCGAGACGAGCGGGCCCTCCCGCGTGAAGGACGCCGCGGCGGCCTGGACCGACCTCGCCGCCGACGCCGACGTCGACGACCGCGTGGGGCTGCCCGGCACGGGGCTCGTGGCGTTCGGCGCGTTCGCGTTCGCCGACGAGTCCGCCTCGTCGAGCGTGCTCGTCGTGCCCGAGCTGGTGCTCGGCCGCCGCGACGGCCGCGCGTGGGTCACCCGCATCACGCTCACGTCGGGTGCTGCTGGCACCTCGGGCGACCGGGGCGACGACGGCGGTGCGGATGCCGCGGCCACCGTGCCGCTCGCCATCCCCGAGCCGGCGCCCAAGCGCCGCGTGCCGCGCGTGGCATTCACCCCCGGAGCCGTGCCGCCCGAGGCATACGAATCCGCCGTCGCCGAGGCCGTGCGCCGCATCGACGCCGGCGAGCTCGAGAAGGTGGTGCTCGCCCGGCAGCTGCTCGGCGAGCTGCACGAGGAGGATGGCCTCCGCGCCACCATCACCCGCCTCGCCGAGGACTACCCCGACACCTGGGTCTACGCCGTCGACGGGCTCATCGGGGCGAGCCCCGAGACGCTCGTGCGCGTCGACCACGGCACGGTCTCGGCACGCGTCCTCGCCGGCACGACATCGCGGGGCGCCGGCGAGGCATCCGACCGCGAACGCGCCACCGCCCTGGCCGCCTCGCCGAAGGACCTCGCCGAGCACGCCCTCGCCGTGGCGAGCGCGGTGAAGCGGCTCGCCCCGCACACCGCCCGCCTCGACGCGAGCCCCGAGCCCTTCACGCTGCAGCTGCCGAACCTCTGGCACCTCGCGACCGACCTCAAGGGCACCCTCGGCGACGGCTCCAGCTCGCTCGACCTCGTGCAGGCGGTGCATCCGACCGCAGCGGTCGCCGGCACCCCACGCCGGGTCGCGCTGCGCGTGCTCGCCGAGCTCGAGGGCTTCGACCGGGGCCGCTACGCCGGGCCGGTCGGCTGGATCGACGGCGACGGCGACGGCGAATGGGCCATTGCGCTCCGCTGCGCACAGGTGGAGCCCGACGGCACCGTGGCGGCATATGCCGGGTGCGGCATCGTCCACGACTCCCGGCCCGCCGACGAGCTCGCCGAGACCGTCATGAAGTTCCGGCCGATCGTCGAGGCGTTCGGCGGCTGACGCACCGCGCTCAGCTCGCGAGCAGCCGCAGCTTCTCGGTCTCGACGTCGTAGTCGGGCAGCGGCCACTCGAGCTCGAGCGCCTCGAGCGCCTGGATGAGCAGGTGCTGCACCGCCAGGCGCGCGTACCACTTGTGGTCGGCCGGCACGACGTACCAGGGCGCGATCGGCGTCGCGGTGCGATCGAATGCCGCCTGGTAGGCCTCCTGGTACTTCGGCCCGAGCATCCGCTCCTCGACGTCGTTGGGGCTGTACTTCCACTGCTTCTCGGGCCGCTCGAGTCGGTCCATCAGGCGCCTCTTCTGCTCGTCGGGCGAGATGTGCAGCATGACCTTGATGATCGTCGTGCCCGCGGCCACCAGCTCGGCCTCGAACTCGTTTATGGCGCCGTAGCGGCGCTCGATCTCCTCGGGCGACGCGAGCTCGCGCACGAGCGCGATGAGCACGTCCTCGTAGTGCGACCGGTCGAACACGCCGATCATGCCGGCCTCGGGCACCTGCTTGCGGATGCGCCAGAGGAAGTCGTGCTTCTGCTCCTCCTCGGAGGGGGCCTTGAAGGAGGCGAGCTGCACGCCCTGCGGGTCGACGTTGCCGATGACGTGCTTCACGATGCCGCCCTTGCCGGCGGTGTCCATGGCCTGGAGCACGAGCAGGATGCGCCGGCCGTCGTCGCCGGTCTGGTGGTGCGCGAACAGCTTCTCCTGCAGGTCGGTGAGCACCAGTGCGCCCTCCTTCAGGGCGGCGCGCCCTGCCTTCTTGTTGCCGTCGAACCCCGGGGTCGCGTCGGTCGGCGACTCGAGGAGGATGAATCCCGGGTCCACTCGCAGCAGTCCGGTCGGGTCCTCGCGCCAGTACGACTCGTGGCTCATGTCACACTCCTTCGTGCGACGCCGTGTCGCCCGGGTCCATCCTGTCGACAGAGCGGATGCCGCGGCAAGGGCTCGACGCGGGTCGACGGATGTGCGGTGGAGTCTGATACGGTGCGCGACCCGAGCTCAGCGCGGCAGCGGCACCTCGACGACCTGCGGACCGTCGACCCGGCCGGTGAGCGCCTCATCGAGCTCGCCACGGGTCGTCGCGCGGGCGTAGGCCCACCCGTAGGCGCCCGCGAGCGCCGCGAGGTCGACCGCGTGCGGCGTGAACTGCACCCGGTCGAACGCCTCGGTCGCGGCCGACCCGGCCACCTCGAGCGCGTCGAAGATCGTGCCGCCGCCGTCGTTGCCCACGATGAGCTGCAGGCGCGGGCGCGGCTCGCCCTGTCCGAGCAGCAGCGATCCCACGTCGTGCATCAGGGTGAGGTCGCCGATGAGGGCGCGGGTCACGCCCGTGCGGGCGGGGACGGCCGGCGCCGCGGCATCCGGAGCCTGCGACTCGCCCGGTGCCGGCGCCTGGCTGGCGATCGCGATGCCGAGCGACGTCGCGACCGTGCCGTCGATGCCGGCGAGGCCGCGGTTCGCGTGCACCGGGATGCGTCGGCCGGGCACCGCGCGGTCGGCGTCGCGGATGAGTCGGGACGCCCCGAACACGAGGCGATCGTGCGGCCAGGTCGCGGCCCACACCGCGTCGACGAGCATCCGCCGCGTGACCGGAGCGCGCACCGCGGCGAGCTGCGCACGCATGTACTCCCGCTGCGCGGAGAAGTCGGAGACGTGCCCGGTCTCGTCGACCCCGCTGCGCACGGATGCCGCGGCCGGCACGGCCTCGTCGACCAGCATGCGGCTCGCCCGCACCCACCGGCCCGTCCACGCACGCTCGTCGGCGTCGGGTTCGTGCGCGGCCGCGCGCACCGCTCGCTCGAATCGCCGCACCCGCCGGCCCGGGTCGTACCACTCGATGCCGGTCGGCGCGACGACGATGGCCTCGACCCCGTCGCGCTGCACGAGCGCGGGAACTTCGCGCGAGAGCGTCGGATGCCCGAAGACGACGACCCGCTCGACGGCGTCGCCGAATCCCGGCTCGCGCAGGAGTTCGCGATAGGCCACGACGAGGTTCGGCCCGAAGTGCGCGCCGCTCGTGACTTCGGCGATGAGCGGCCAGCCGCCATCGCGCGCGAACTCCTCGGCGGCCGGACCGGCGCCCGCCCCGGCAACGACGATCGTGCGGGGGCCGTGCTCGATGACGGGGCCGCCCGGCCGGGGCGCCTCGGCGGGTGTCGTCCAGGGCTCCTCGGCGCGCGGCGCGACGTCGAGGGTCAGCACGGCCGAGAGCGGCTCCCGGTACTGCAGGTTCACGTGCACCGGCCCGGGGCCAGGGTGCGGCACCGGATCGCCCGACGCGTCGCGGCCGAGTGCCGCGGCGACGGCCTCACGGGCGACGGCGGCCGCGGCATCCGCTTCGCCCGGCGCGCCCTCGGGTGCCGGCACGTCGCGTTCGAGTCGCACCGCGCCGGCGAAGATGCCCGGCTGCATGGTCGTCTGGTTCGAGCGGATGCCGCGGAGCTCGGCCGGTCGGTCGGCCGAGCAGACGATCAGCGGGACGCCCGAGTGATGCGCCTCGAGCACCGCAGGGTGCAGGTTCGCGACCGCGGTGCCCGACGTGGTGACGATCAGTGCCGGACGCCCCGACTCGACCGCCGTGCCGAGGGCCAGGAACGCCGCGCCGCGCTCGTCGATGCGCACGTGCAGGCGGATGGCGCCGACGCGCTCGAGCTCGGCCGCGGCGAGCGCGAGCGCCTGCGAACGGGAGCCCGGCGCGACCACGACGTCGCGCACGCCCTCGCGCACGAAGGCGCTGAGGAGCGCCATCGCGGCGTCGCTCGCGGGGCTCCGCCCGGCCTGCACCGGGTGGGGCGCCGGATCAGCCATTCGGTCGCCCGGAGGGCCCGACCTCACCGGGGGCGTCGGGTGCGTCGGGACGCTTGCGATCTGAGCCGCGCGTGCCGTCGGGCGGCGTGGCGGCGCCGGGGGCGCGACCCGGGCCGGAGCCCTTGGTGTCGTCGGCGTCGAGTTCGGCCAGTTCCTGCTCGAGGCGGCGGATGCGCTCGTCCTGCTCGGCGTCGGTGCGGAGGCGGCGCAGGAAGTCGGCGTCGTCGTCGGGGGCGATCGCACCGCCGCGCGACGGGCCGACGCGGTTCGCCCGCCCGCGGCCGATGATGAACCACAGGAGCCCGCCGATGATCGGCACGAAGAGGATCACGACGATCCACCAGCCGCGGCGCAGGCCCCGGATGCGCGAGCGATCGAAGAACGCGCAGTCGGCGACGGCGTAGATCGTGAAGATCACGGCGGCGACGCCGAGTCCGAAGAGCAGCCGGGCCATTCCCTCAGTGTAGGCGCGTCCGGGGCCGCTGCGGCTGTGAGAGCGCTCAGGGGCGGCGACCTACACTGTCAAGGTGAAATCCGTGCCCGTCTGGATCTGGTACACCGCGCTGCGCATCCTGCTCTTCGCGGTGCCGCTCGCCGTGCTGCTCGCCGTGGGCGTGAACCCGTGGATCTCCGCGGCCGTCGCCGCCCTGTTCGGGCTGAGCGCGTCGCTGATCTTCCTGCGCCGGGCCCGGGAGTCGATGTCGACCGACCTCTACAGCGCGCGGCACCGCGAGGCGCCGGTCGCCCGGGCCGACGACGAGGAGGAGGACGCCGCGATCGACGGTCAGAGCCCGAACGCGAGTCCCAAGCCCACGCCGTAGACGAGCGCGGTGAAGCTCGCCAGCTGGAGGGCGAGCAGCAGCTCGCGCGGCGTCTTCGACCACAGCACGATCGCCGACGCCGGCAGCGCGAGCAGCAGGCCGAACAGCACGAGCCACGCCGTGGGGTAGAACAGCGCGAAGAACACCACGATCGCGAACGGCACGAGCATGAACACGGCGAACAGGATGCGGCCCGCGAGCGGACCGACGAGCACCGCGAGGGTGCGCTTGCCCGCGGCCTTGTCCTGCGCGACGTCGCGGAGGTTGTTGGCCATGAGCACCGCGCAGGCGATGAGGCCGGCGCCCACGCCGCCGAGCCACGCCTCGAGGTTCACGTCGAGCGCCTGCACGTAGGCCGATCCGGCCGTCGCCACGAGGCCGAAGAACACGAACACGAACAGCTCGCCCAGGCCGTAGTAGCCGTAGGGGCGCTTGCCGCCGGTGTAGAACCACGCGGCCACGATGGCGACGGCGCCGACGGCGAGCAGCCACCACTGCTGGGTCACGATGACGAGCGCGAGTCCCGCCAGTGCGGCCAGCGCGAAGAAGCTGAGCGCCACCGCGAGCACGTGGCGGGGCTTCGCCGCGCCCGATCCGGTGAGTCGCGCCGGGCCGACGCGATGGTCGTCGGTGCCGCGCACGCCGTCGGAGTAGTCGTTGGCGTAGTTCACGGCGATCTGCAG
>NZ_JBFUCL010000255.1:0-5534 GCF_056405255.1 Agromyces sp. P1_H4
CCGTGACCGTCAGGCCGGGCACTGGGGAGAGGATGTCGCGTGGCACCGTGAGCACGGTGTCGGTGCGCACGGTCTCGATGCGCACGGTCTCGGTGAGCACGGCTTCGGTGAGCACGGTGGCGGGCATGTCGCTCCTCTTCGTCGTGCAGCCGGCCCTGCGTCTGACGCGAGGCTACGGCCGGCCACCGACATCGAGTCGCTTCGTGCGTGACGCGGACTCGCCGCCACCGTGCGGCGCGAGGTCAGCCGAGCGCGGTGCCGTGCGCGGCGAAGGGCTCGATCCGGGCGATCTCCTCGGCGTCGAGCGGGGCCGCGTCGAGGGCGGCCACGTTCTGCTCGAGCTGCGCCACGCTGGACGCGCCGATGAGCGCGCTCGCGACGAGCGGCTCGCGGAGCACCCAGGACAGCGCGAGCTGCGCGATGCTCTGCCCGCGTTCCTTCGCGATCGCATCGAGCCCGCGCACCCGCTCGAGGTACTCGTCGCTGATCTTCTCGGCCGACAGGAACCGGCTGGTCGCGGCCCGGGAGTCCGCGGGGACGTCGCCGGAGAGGTAGCGGTCGGTGAGGAGGCCCTGCGCGAGCGGCGAGAAGACGATGCTGGCCGCGCCGACCTCCTCGAGCACGGGGAACAGCCCATCCTCGATGTGACGGTCGAACATCGAGTAGCGCGGCTGGTGGATGAGCAGCGGCACTCCCTCGGCCTCGAGCGCGGCTGCGGCGGCACGCGTCTGCTCGGGCGAGTAGTTCGAGATGCCCACGTAGAGCGCCTTGCCCTGGCGCACGGCGCTCGCGAGGGCGCCCATGGTCTCCTCGACGGGCGTCTCGGGGTCGGGACGGTGGGAGTAGAAGATGTCGACGTAGTCGAGTCCGAGGCGCCCGAGGCTCTGGTCGAGCGACGACAGCAGGTACTTGCGCGAGCCGAAGTCGCCGTACGGGCCGGGCCACATGTCGTACCCGGCCTTCGACGACACAACGAGCTCGTCGCGGTAGGGCGCGAGGTCGGTGGCCAGCATGCGGCCGAAGTTCTCCTCGGCGCTGCCCGCGGGAGGGCCGTAGTTGTTGGCGAGATCGAAGTGCGTGATGCCGAGGTCGAACGCCCGGCGCACGATCGCGCGCTGCGTGTCCCACGGGCGGTCGTGGCCGAAGTTGTGCCAGAGGCCGAGCGACAGTGCGGGCAGCTTCAGCCCGCTCCGTCCGACCCGGTTGTAGCGCATGCGATCGTAGCGTTCCGGAGTGGCGACGTAGGTCATCCGACTACTCTATGGCGACGTCTCGTCCTCGACAGGGCCGGCCTGTGGTCCGCTCGCCCCCGATGCATCGACGGCTGACCCGGATGCCGCGTGGGGACGCGATCCTGATGCGACGCGGCATCCGGGGCATGGTCCGGCACGAGCAGCTCCGGATGCCGCGAGCCGCCGATTCGCGGCGGCGCAGACTCCGAGGAGCATGACATGACCGACACCATCACCGTGACCGGCGCCGTGGGCAACGACCCGCGCGTGCACGTGACCAGCCAGGGACTCGCGATCACCTCGTTCCGGCTCGCGTCGACCCGGCGCTACTTCGACCGGGCGAAGGGCGCCTGGGAGGACGGGGAGACGAACTGGTACACCGTCTCCGGCTTCCGACAGCTCGCGAACAACGCCGCCACCTCCATCCGCAAGGGCGACCGGGTGGTCGTGCACGGACGCCTCCGCCTCCGAGCCTGGGACAACGGAGAGAAGTCGGGCACGGCCATCGAGATCGAGGCCGAGGCGATCGGGCACGACCTCACCTGGGGCACCACCGTGCTCACCAAGGTGCGGAGGGAGCCGGCACCCGACACCGAGGCCGGCGGCTCATCCGAATCGAACGCGTGGCCCGGCTCCGAAGGCGTGGTGCCGCCGGCCGGTCTCGGATCCGTGGCGGCGGACGAGGGCCTCGACGACCTCGCCGACGACGATGACGTCGACGCCCGCGAGGCGCAGCTGGCGAGTGCCGTGTGAGGGCGTTCGCGACCGCTCGATCCGTTCACCCACCCCATAGACTCGGCTCGGGCGGTCGCACCGCCGGATGAGGGGGAGCGATGGCACGGCGGGTTCCGAGGTTCGCGGTCTCGGCGTTGGCCGGGGCCGCGCTGGTTGTGGCCCTCGCCGCCTGCACGGGCACTTCGCCCGGCCAGCCCTCCGCATCGGCCTCGCCGAGCACTCCGGCGACCGCGCGACCGACGCCGAGCGCACCGCCGACGCTCAGCCCGCAGCTCTCCGCGTCGGAGAACCTTGCGTACTTCGACGGCGTCAACGCCGCGGTCGWCGCCGGCAAGGCCGACGCGGGCGGACGGGATTTCATCGATGCGCTCGTCGCAGCGGGATTCGACAAGTCGCAGATGGAGGTGACGGCGGACCGCACCAGCGTCGACCTGCAGGCCGATTCGGTGCAGTTCGCGGTGCTGTTCCAGGGCGAGTGCCTCGTGGGACAGTACGGGCCGGCATCCGGCGGCTACCACAGCGCCGTACGGCCCGCACTCGGCACCGGCGGCTGTCTCGTCGGCGAGACGCGACCCATAGACTGGTAGGCGACATGGCGGATTACATTTACTCGATGGTGCGCGCCCGCAAGGCGGTCGGCGACAAGGTCATTCTCGACGACGTGACGATGGCGTTCCTCCCAGGGGCCAAGATCGGCGTCGTCGGCCCGAACGGTGCCGGAAAGTCCACGATCCTGAAGATCATGGCCGGACTCGACCAGCCCTCCAACGGCGAGGCGAAGCTCACCCCCGGTTACTCCGTCGGCATCCTCATGCAGGAGCCGGTGCTCGACGAGACCAAGACCGTGCTCGAGAACGTCCAGGAGGGCGTCGGGCCGATCAAGGCGAAGGTCGACCGCTTCAACGAGATCTCGCTCGCGATGGCCGAGCCCGACGCCGACTTCGACGCGCTGCTCGCCGAGATGGGCACGCTGCAGGAGGCCATCGACGCCGCCGACGCGTGGGACCTCGACTCCCAGCTCGAGCAGGCGATGGACGCGCTGCGCTGCCCGCCKGGCGACGAGCAGGTGTCGGTGCTCTCGGGCGGTGAGAAGCGCCGCGTGGCGCTCTGCAAGCTCCTGCTGCAGAAGCCCGACCTGCTCCTCCTCGACGAGCCCACCAACCACCTCGACGCTGAGAGCGTGCTCTGGCTCGAGCAGCACCTCGCGAAGTACCCCGGCGCCGTGCTGGCCGTCACCCACGACCGGTACTTCCTCGACCACGTCGCGGAGTGGATCTGCGAGGTCGACCGCGGCCGGCTCTACCCCTACGAGGGCAACTACTCGACCTACCTCGAGAAGAAGCAGGAGCGACTCACCGTCCAGGGCAAGAAGGACGCGAAGCTCGCCAAGCGCCTGGCCGACGAGCTCGACTGGGTCCGCTCCAACGCGAAGGGCCGCCAGGCCAAGTCGAAGGCGCGCCTCGCCCGCTACGAGGAGATGGCGGCCGAGGCCGATCGCACGCGCAAGCTCGACTTCGAGGAGATCCAGATCCCGCCGGGCCCGCGCCTGGGCGACATCGTCCTCGAGGCGAAGAGCCTGAAGAAGGGCTTCGGCGACCGCGTGCTCATCGAGGGCCTCAGCTTCACGCTCCCGCGCAACGGCATCGTCGGCATCATCGGCCCCAACGGCGTCGGCAAGTCCACGCTCTTCAAGACGATCGTCGGCATGGAACCGCTCGACGACGGCAAGCTGAAGGTCGGCGAGACCGTCAAGATCTCCTACGTCGACCAGTCGCGTGGCGGCATCGACCCGAACAAGACGCTCTGGGAGGTCGTGTCCGACGGGCTCGACTACATCCAGGTCGGCAAGACCGAGGTGCCGAGCCGCGCCTATGTCTCGACCTTCGGCTTCAAGGGCCCCGACCAGCAGAAGCGGGCCGGCATCCTCTCGGGCGGTGAGCGCAACCGGCTGAACCTCGCCCTGACGCTCAAGCAGGGCGGCAACCTCCTCCTGCTCGACGAGCCCACGAACGACCTCGACGTCGAGACGCTCTCGAGCCTCGAGAACGCACTGCTCGAGTTCCCGGGCTGCGCTGTCGTGATCACCCACGACCGGTGGTTCCTCGACCGCATCGCGACGCACATCCTCGCCTACGAGGGCACCGAGGAGAACCCGTCGTACTGGCACTGGTTCGAGGGCAACTTCGAGGCGTACGAGGCGAACAAGATCGAGCGCCTCGGCGCGGATGCCGCGAAGCCGCACCGTTCCGCCTACCGCAAGCTCACGAGGGACTGACGTGCGGCTGCACGTGCCGACGCCGCTCCGGTGGTCCGACCTCGACGCGTACGGCCACGTGAACAACGCCCGGATGCTGAGCCTCCTCGAGGAGGCCCGCATCCAGGCGTTCTGGGTGAGCACCGACACGCCAGAGCATGCGGTCGGCGCCTCGACCGCGGTCATCGACGCCTCACCCGGCGCGAGCACGATCACGCTCATCGCCCGGCAGGAGGTCGAGTACCTCGCGCCGATCCCGTATCAGCGCCAGCCGCTCGACGTCGAACTCTGGATCGGCCACATGGGCGGTGCGAGCCTCGACGTCTGCTACGAGGTGTTCTCACCAGACGGCGTCGAGCCGCGGGTGCTCTACACCCGGGCCATCACGACGATCGTGCTGGTCGACACCGAGACCGAGCGTCCGCGTCGCATCTCCGATCGCGAGCGGGCGGCGTGGGAGCCCTACCTGGGCGAGCCGCTCGCGTTCCGTCGTCGCTGACCTCAGCGGTCGAGCGGTACGTCGCTGTACGAGCCCTCCCACACGGCGCGGCTGCCCGACTCGCCGATCTGCACGATCGTCCACGTCGCACCCGCCGTCGCGACGACCGCGGCGATCGTCAGCACGACCCCCACGGCGACGCGGATGGCGCGCGACGGGCGGCGCGGCGCGGCATCCGTCGCCTGTGGGGCAGCCAACCGCTCGACGACGGCCCACGCCGCGACGAGCACCGCCACGACGAGCAGCCCCCAGAGCCACGGCACGATGTCCTCGCCCTGCGTCGTGTGCTCCGCGATGAGCGGCGCAACAGGCGCGCGCGCCTGCAGCCACTCGCCCGCCTCGATCGTCACGAGGCCGAGCGGGAGGAGCAGGGCGGCGGCGACGAGCACCGGGATCCAGAGCACCCGACGCGCGGCCGGCCACGCCGCGATGACGACGAGTGCCAGGCCCACCAGCGGCGTGAGCACGATGACGGCGTGCACGAGGAGGACGTGCAGCGGCAACCCCGCGAACGTGTACTCCACGTCAGGAGGCCGCGACGATGCGGTCGCCCGAGATCGCGACCGGGATCGATAGAAGCGGCTCAAGCGCGGGGCCGTTGAGCACGTCGCCCGTCGCGGCGTCGAACTTCGAGCCGTGGCAGGGGCAGTCGAACTTGTCACCTGCGGCGGCGACGACGCAGCGCTGGTGCGTGCAGATGGCACTGAACGCGACGACCTGGCCGGCGGTCGGCTGCGCGATGAGTGCGGGCTCGCCGTTGATGGTGGCGTCGATGCTGCCGCCCACCGGCACATCGGCGAGGGCGGCGATGTCC
>NZ_JBFUCL010000256.1:0-5519 GCF_056405255.1 Agromyces sp. P1_H4
GCGGCTCGACCCCGAGGCGCTCGCCGCCGCGTTGGTGACCGCGCCTGTTCCCGACGGATCACTGGCTCTCGGCCTCGTCGATGCGCCTGAGCGGCAACGCCACGAGATCCTCGCGTGGGCCCCGGCGCGCGACGGGCACCTCCTCGTCGTCGGAGCGCCCGGAAGCGGGCGCAGCACGGCCCTGTCCGCCATCGCGCGGGCCGCTCGCCGGGCGGGCATGCCGGTCACGATCATCGGCGGGCCGCAGAGCGTTCAGTGGGACCGCCTCTGCGATGCGGTGCAGCGGACGCGCGGGGGAGTCGCTGCGTCGGGCGAACTCGTCGTCATCGACGACCTCGATGTCGGCTTCCGCGATTGGCCGGAGGACCACCGCATCGCCGCGCTGGGGATGGTCGAGACCATGCTGAGGGAGGGTCGGGGCCGCGGTGTCGGCATCGCCGCAGCCGCAGGCTCGGCGCACCGCCTCGGCTCGGCCGCCAGGGAGCTGTTCGGGCAGACGCTGCTGCTCCGCCACGCGTCCCGGTCCGACCTCGTGCAGGCCGGCGGCGCCGGCGCGATGTGGCGAGCGGATGCGCCGACCGGTTCCGGCCAGTGGCACGGACGCCGGGTGCAGGTCGTGGAGGCGCCGGTGATCCCAGGGTCACCCGCCGAATCCCTCCGACCGCTCCGCATTCGCGCCTCCGGCGTGTGTGCCGTCGTGACGGCGTTCCCCCGGGCCGACGCCCAAGCGCTCCGGGCGCTGGGATTCCACCCCGTCGTGCTCGGACCCTTCGGGGATGCGGAAGTCCGCGCGGCGATGGCGGCACCATCTGGGCCCGAAGCCTCGTGCGTCATCGTCGTCGGCGACGCCGACGCGTGGATGGGCAATTGGGCCATCGCCGCGCAGATCCGCGAGGAGGCCGACGTCGTCGTGCGCGGCGGCATGCGGGAGTTCCGGGTCTTCGGCCGGAGCGCGGCGCCGCCACCGCTGCTCGATCCCGCGACGGACGCCTGCTGGCACTCGCCGAGTGGGGGCGGCCTGCCGGCCCGGGCGGGCTGGCCACCGAGCGCGAACGACTGAATCCGTGCATGAAGCGCGCCGAACGGTACTGAAACCGCATGCGATGTTCCCAGGAATTAACGATTCGGACATGATCCGGTGAATGTTGCCAAGCAGTGTGGCAGTATCGACGGCACCCCAGCTTGTGCCCGCAACCCGAATGGAGTTCCCGTGAGCGCTCGGCCCCTTCCCGAGGACCCGATGATCCGATCCCTGATCGCGCAGGCCCGCCGCGCCCAGCTGAATCGACGCGCGTTGCTGGCCGGCGCGGGTGCGTCCGCGTCGGCGCTCGCGCTCGCGGCCTGCTCGCCGGGTGGCGCGAAGGGCACGCCGACGCCCGCCGCCGACACCTCCGACTCCGACAAGACCCTCAACTGGGCGAACTGGGCGGCCTACATCGACGAGGACGACAACGGCGACTACCCGACGCTCGTGCAGTTCACCGAGGAGACGGGCATCAAGGTCAACTACGACGTGGCCGTCGACGACAACAACACGTACTACGGCAAGGTCAAGGACCAGCTCGCGCTCGGCCAGGACATCGGCGCCGACACGGTCTGTCTCACCGACTGGATGGTCGGTCGCTGGATCCGGTTCGGATACACGCAGGCGCTCGACCACGCGAACATCCCGAACCTCGCGAACCTCACGCCCGCGCTGCAGGACCCCGACTTCGATCCCGGTCGCAAGTTCTCCGTTCCGTGGCAGGGCGGCTTCGCCGGCATCTGCTGGAACACCGAGGCGATCCGCGGCGGCTTGGCCTCGGTCGAGGACCTCTGGAACTCCGAGCTCAAGGGCCGGGTGGGCGTGCTCTCCGAGATGCGCGACACGATGGGCCTGATCATGCTGCAGAACGGCGTCGACATCGCGGGCGACTGGGGCGACGACGAGTACTCGGCGGCCATCGACATCCTCCGCGAGCAGGTCGAGAACGGCCAGGTCCGCAACATCAAGGGCAACTCCTACCTCGAGGACCTGAAGAGCGAGGACACGCTCGCGGCGATCTGCTGGTCGGGCGACATCACGGTCATCAATGCCGAGGCCGGCGACAAGTGGCAGTTCGCCATCCCGACGGCCGGCGGCACGCTGTGGAACGACAACTTCCTGGTGCCCGTCGGCTCGCCGCGCAAGACCAACGCGGAGACCCTCATCAACTACTACTACGAGCCCGAGGTGGCGGCCGAGGTCGCCGCATGGGTGAACTACATCACGCCGGTCGTCGGCGCGAAGGAGGCGGCCGCGGCGATCGATCCCGAGCTCGCCGAGAACCAGCTCATCTTCCCCGACGAGGACACGCTGTCGCAGGCGCACATCTTCCGCACCCTCACCGGCGCCGAGGAGCAGAAGTACCAGGCCGAGTTCCAGAGCATCCTCCTGGGCGCCTGAGGCCGTGGCGACGATGATGGCGATGCGCGAATTCGCCGAACGCGGCGCAGACCTCCAGCTGGTGGGCATCCAGAAGCGGTTCCCCGGCTTCACGGCGATCGAGGAGCTCGACCTCACCATCCCGGCGGGGTCGTTCTTCGCCCTGCTCGGGCCCTCGGGCTGCGGCAAGACCACGACGCTCCGGCTCGTCGCCGGCCTCGAGGAACCCACCCGTGGCCGCATCCTCATCGGCGGCACCGACGTGACCGACACCAAGTCGCACGAGCGACCCGTGAACACGGTCTTCCAGAGCTACGCGCTCTTCCCGCACATGAGCGTCATCGAGAACGTCGCGTTCGGGTTGAAGCGGCGGCGCATCGGCGACCCGCTCGGCAAGGCGCACGAGGCGCTGCGGCTCGTCGAGCTCGACCACCTCGCGCAGCGGCGGCCCCAGCAGCTCTCGGGCGGCCAGCAGCAGCGGGTGGCGCTCGCGCGCGCCATCGTGAACCGACCGGCGCTGCTGCTCCTCGACGAGCCGCTCGGCGCCCTCGACCTGAAGCTCCGGAGGCAGATGCAGCTGGAACTCAAGACCATCCAGGAGGAGGTCGGCCTGACCTTCCTGCATGTCACGCACGACCAGGAGGAGGCCATGACCATGGCCGACACGGTCGCGGTCATGAACAAGGGCGCGATCGAGCAGATGGGTGCCCCCGCCGAGCTGTACGAGCTCCCGCGCACGGTGTTCGTGGCGAACTTCCTCGGACAGTCGAACCTCTTCACTGGCGAGGTCGTGGACACGACGAGCACGGCGATCACCGTCGACGCAGGCGGCACCCGCATCGTCGTGCCCACGGCCCGAGCGCAGCGTCACCGTGGAACCGTGACGGTGGGCGTGCGGCCCGAGAAGGTCACCCTCCACACGCAGGCGCCGGCCGCATCACCGGACCGTAACGTGGTCGGCCCCGGACGGGTGCTCGACGTGTCCTTCTCCGGGGTGAGCACGCAGTACCTGGTCGACCTCGGCGCGCTCGGAACGGTGCTCGTGTTCGCCCAGAACGTCGGCTTCGGACCGGTCGCGGCGTTCGGGTCCGAGGTGTGGGTCAGCTGGGAGGTCATGCACGGGTTCGGCCTCGACGACGTGGCAGGCGAGGCGGGACGCTTCCCGGCCGACGACTCGACGAGCTCGATCGCCGCCCAGCGGCGCGAGTCGCTCGTGTCGGAGCTCGAGGAGGGCTGAGCATGGCCTTCGCAGCATTCGCGACCGCGGAGGCGCAGGCACCGGCCCAGGCACCGAAGCGGCGCAGCCGCATCGCGCTCTTCCTGCTCCTGCCCGGCATCCTCTACCTCATCCTGTTCTTCCTGACGCCGCTCATCTCGCTCCTGCTCACGTCACTGCAGGCGCCGGCCGAATTCGGCGACATCGGCGAGTACGACTACGCATTCAACTGGCAGAACTACGTGGACGTGGTGCAGCAGTACCTGCCGCACATCGCCCGTTCCTTCGGCTACGCCCTCGCGGCGACGGTGTTCGCGCTCCTGTTCAGCTACCCGCTCGCCTACTTCATCGGCGTGAAGGCCCGGCGCTGGCCGCTGCTGCAGAGCCTCATGCTGGTGCTCGTCATCGCACCGTTCTTCATCAGCTTCCTGCTGCGCACCCTCGCGTGGAAGCAACTGCTCTCCGACGAGTCGTTCATCATCACCTCGCTGAAGGCGCTCTCGCTGATGGCTCCCGACGCGCACTTCACGGGCACGCCGTTCGCGGTGATCTTCGGCCTCACCTACAACTTCATCCCGTTCATGACGCTGCCGCTCTACACGACGCTGGAGCGCCTCGACACCCGCTACCTGGAGGCCGGCAGCGACCTCTACGCCAGCCCGTTCGCGGTGTTCCGCAAGATCACGATCCCGTTGTCGATGCCCGGCATCGTGGCGGGCACGCTCCTCACGTTCATCCCGGCGGCCGGCGACTACGTCAACGCCAGTCGTGACTTCCTCGGCGGTCCCGACACCCAGATGATGGGCAACGTCATCGAGGCGAACTTCCTCGTGCTGCTGAACTACCCGGCGGCCGCGGCCCTGTCCATCATCCTGATGGCGGCGATCCTCGTGCTCGTCGGCATCTACGTGAAGCGTTCCGGAACGGAGGACCTGCTGTGAGCGGTGAAGTCCAGGCGGCCGCCGTGCTCGGCGGATTCTCCGAGAGCGAGCAACAGGAGGACGCCCGAGGTCCGGTCCGCGCCCCCCGCCGCCGCCGGATCGGCCTCGGCGACTGGCTGCTGCCCGCCTACACGATCATGGCGTTCGTCTTCCTCATGATCCCGATCGCCTACACCTTCGTGTTCTCGTTCAACGACTCGATCAAGTCGAACATCTCGTGGCGGGGCTTCACCTTCGACAAGTGGCTGAACGTCTGCAACGTCGAGGGCGGTGCGGTCTGCGAGGCGTTCGCGAACAGCATCATCATCGGCCTGGTGGCGACGGTGATCGCCACCGCGCTCGGCACCGCGATCGCGATCGCGCTCGTGCGGTACCGCTTCCGCGCACGATCGGTGATCAGCCTGCTGCTGTTCCTGCCGATGGCGACTCCCGAGGTGGTGCTCGGCGCCGGGCTCGCCGCACAGTTCCTCGCGCTCGGCGTGCCCAAGGACATGACGACGATCATCCTGGCGCACACCATGTTCTGCATCAGCTTCGTGGTGGTGACGGTGAAGGCCCGGGTGTCCAGCCTCGATCCGGCGCTCGAGGAGGCCGGCCGCGACCTGTACGGCTCGCCGGCGCAGGTGTTCTGGCGCATCACGTTCCCGCTGCTCACGCCGGGCATCATCGCCGCGGCGTTGCTCTCGTTCGCGCTGAGCTTCGACGACTTCATCATCACGAACTTCAACTCGGGATCCACCTCGACGTTCCCGAAGTACATCTACATCTCCGCATCGCGCGGCATCCCGGCCGAGGCGAACGTCATCGCCTCGGCGGTCTTCCTGTTCGCGATCGTGCTCGTGGTCGCGTCCCAGATCTCGCGAGCGGCACGGGCGAAGCGACTCGCGAAGCTCGGCTGAGCGCGCGGGGTCGCTGAGTGCGCAGGGCCGCTGGGCCGCCGAGCCCCCTGGTCCGCCCA
>NZ_JBFUCL010000257.1:0-5484 GCF_056405255.1 Agromyces sp. P1_H4
GGCCACGGATGCCGCGCGCCGGGCGGCTGCGGCCGAGACGGCCCGTGCGGCCGGCCCGGTGGCCCGCGAGCGTCCGCGGTACGGCGAGTACGCGCCGACGGGCGATGCTGACGGCGATGCCTCCACGAAGGATGCCGCGGCATCCGGCACGCCCGCCGTCGACGACGACGCGGACACCCCGTCCTCCTCCGACCGCTGAGCTGCTACCAGTCCGTCGGCTTCTCGGGTGCGTACAGCCAGGCCTCGAAGAAGGCGTCGAGGTCCTCGCCCGAGACCTCCTCGGCCAACGCGGTGAAGTCGGCCGTCGACGCCGTGGCGCCGCCGAACCGATCGACCCAGGCCTTCGCGAGCTCGAAGAACGCGTCGTCGCCGATCTTCACGCGGAGCGCGTGCAGCGTGGCGGCCCCACGATCGTAGATGGGGTCGACGAAGAGCCCGAAGGGCCCCGGGTCGGCGACCACGACCTGCCAGAACTCGTCGGGATCGTCGACGGGAATCGCCATCACCTCGTCGAACGACTGCTGGGCCGTGGCGCCGCCCCGGTGCTCGGTCCACATCCACTACGAGTACGTCGCCCAACCCTCGTTGAGCCAGATGTCCGCCCATCGGAAGGGGCTCACCTCGTCGCCCATCCACTGGTGCGCCAGCTCGTGCGCGATGGTGCCCTCGCGGGCACTGCGCGAGAAGACCGACCGGGTCTGGGTCTCGAGCGCGTAGCCGACGGAGTCGTCGTCGACGATCGCGCCGTACGAGTTGAACGGATACGCGCCGTAGAGTCCGGCGAAGAACACGAGCATGTCGCTCGTGAGCGCGAGGTCGGCGCTCGGGGCGCCGAGGCGGGTCGGGTCGACGGCGTCGAAGATCGGCGTGCCGTCGGCCGCGGTGTACTGGTTGACGACGTAGTCGCCCACGCTCGCGGTGGCGAGGTATGCGGCCATCGGGTCGGGCGCGTCCCAGTTCCACGTCGTCGTGCCGCCCGCCGTCACCGGCGGACCGGTGGGCAGGCCGTTGGCGACGGCGACGAGCCCCTCGGGAACGCTGATCTCGAACGTGTAGGTGGCCTTGTCGACGGGGTGGTCGTTGGCCGGGAACCAGGTGGAGGCGCCGTCGGGCTCATTCACGACCATCGCGCCGTCGCGCGTGGTGACCCAGCCGTAAAGCGCGCCCTCGATGTCGGTCGGCCGCGTCGTGGGGCCGCCGTAGGTGATGACGACCTGCGCCCGCTTGCCCTCCTTGAGCTTCTTCGTCGGAGTGATCACGAGTTCGTCGCCCACCTGCGCGAAGGTCGCGGCCTTGCGTGCCACGGTGACCGCCGTCGCGGTGAGCCCGCGGAGATCGAGGTTGAACCTGCTCAGGTCCTGCGTGGGCACGAGGTCGATGGTCGCGACCCCGCTCAGGTGCCCGGTGAGGGGAGCGGGCTCGGGAGCGGGTGGCGCGTAGTCCAGGTCGAGGTCGTAGTGGAGCACGTCGATGCCGCCATTGCCCGCGAACGGGAAGTACGGGTCGCCGGCGCCGTCGGCTCCCGGGGTGTACACCGGTGGCGCGGCGACGGCCACGGATGGCGCAGCCACGACGGCGGATGCCGCGACCGCGGCGATCACGGCGAGGAGTGCGGTACGGCGGCGACGTGACGGCATGGGTCCTCCAGCGATCGACGGGGTGCGCTCAGGCTAGCCCTCGCCGACTGACCGCCGCTAGCGATCCAGGCCGGCGCGCACCCACGCCTCGACCTCGTCGGCCGTGCGCGGGATTCCCGCCGAGAGGTTCTCGGCGCCGTCGGCCGTGACGAGGATGTCGTCCTCGATGCGCACGCCGATGCCGCGGAACTCCGCAGGCACGGTGAGGTCGTCGGACTGGAAGTAGAGGCCCGGTTCGATCGTGAAGACCATGCCGGCCTCGAGCACGCCGTCCATGTACATGGAGCGCCGCGCCTGCGCGCAGTCGTGCACGTCGAGCCCCAGGTGGTGGCTCGTGCCGTGCACCATGTAGCGGCGGTGGAACTGGTTCTCGGGCTGCAGCGACTCCTCGGCGGAGAGCGGGAGGAAGCCCCACTCGGCCGTCTTCCGGGCGATGACCTCCATCGCTGCGGCATGCACCTCGCGGAAGATCGCACCGGGGCGAACGACCGCGAACGCGGCATCCGCTGCCTCGAGCACGGCCTCGTAGACCTGCCGCTGCACGGGTGAGAACGTGCCGTTGACCGGGAAGGTGCGCGTGATGTCGGCGGTGTAGTAGGTGTCGCGCTCGACGCCGGCGTCGAGGAGCACCAGGTCGCCGGGCACGACGGGGCCGTCGTTGCGGGTCCAGTGCAGGATGGTGGCGTGCGGTCCGGCCGCGGCGATCGAACCGTAGCCGACGTCGTTGCCGTCGAGCCGCGCGCGGGTGGCGAAGACGCCCTCGATCACGCGCTCGCCGCGCACCTCGGCGGTGATGCGGGGGAGTTCCTCGAGCACCTCGGTGAAGCCCCGCTGCGTCGCGTCGATCGCGGCGCGCATCTCGGCGACCTCGAACTCGTCCTTGACGAGGCGGAGCTCGGAGAGCACGCGGGCAAGCTCGGCGTCGGGATCGTGGGCGCCGTTCACCTCGATCGAGAACGGCGCGTCGGACGCGTTCGTCGAGAGGGCCTCCTCGGCCGCGAAGCGGATGCGCGCGTGGTCGACGCGCTCGGTGATGGCCGAGTCGGCCTCGCGCAGCACGAGGGTCGACGTGTCGACCGAGGAGAGCACCCGGTCGAAGTCGTCGAGGCCGCGCGTCTCGATCGCGAGGTCGGCGGCGACATGCGCGAGCGAGGGGCGAGGGCCGATCCAGAACTCGCCGATGGCGGGGTTGGCGTAGAACTCCTCGGAGTCACGCCCCGCGCGCTCCCGGAAGTACACGGTGGCGGTGTGGCCGTCGCCGTTCGGCTCGAAGACGAGCACCGCGCCGGGCTCCGAGTCGGATCCCCAGCCCGTGAGGTGCGCGAAGGCCGTATGCGCCCGGAACGGGTAGTCGGTGTCGTTGGCCCGCTGCTTCATGTCGCCGGCGGGCACGATGAGCCGCACGCCGGTGARGGCGGCCGACACGGTCGCCCGTCGCGCGGCGRCGAACGCGGCCTGCGCGCGTGCGGGCGGCAGCGTCTCATCGCGGTCGGCCCAGCCGCTGCCGATGAACTCCTTGAAGCCCTCGGAGCCCGGCGTGGTCGAGCGATTCGCGTTGCGGCCGGACTCCTCGGAGGCGGGGGGCGCGGTCGTGGTGCTGGTGTCGCTCGTGTTGGCCATGTCGTCCATTCTCGCACCGCTCACGAGGCGGGTGAGAGCGTGGCGACGACCGGGCGGTGGTCGCTGCCCGAGCCGTCGATCTCGCCGATGACCCGGAACGCGTCGACCCGCCAGCCGGGCGTCGCGAGCACGTGGTCGATCGGGCTGCCGAGGAACTCGGGCACGTCGGTGGGCCACGTGCCGAGACCGCCGGCACCGCCGGCCACCGCGGCATCCCGGCACCGCCCGAGGTCGCCGCCGTCGACGCCGCGGCCGGCGAAGTGGTCGACGGTCGCGTTGAAGTCGCCGGCCATGATCACGTTCTCGCCGGAGCACTGCGCCGCGAGCCAGTCGAGGTCGCTGCGCCAGTTGCGCAGCTCCCACCGGATGGGGGCCACGGCGTGCACGGCCACGATGCGCGGCCCGTCGCCGCCCACGGGCTCCGCGACGATCGACGGCACGGTGTTCGTGTTGCCGGGCGGCCCGGGCACGAGCGCCGACATGACCTCGTACTCGCCGAGGTCGGGCGAGATGAGGATGGTCGTCGAGCGGGCCTTCGCGACCTCGTCGAACGCGACCGTGTGCACCCACATCGGGCTCCCGCCGTCGCGCATGGCGACGGCCACCTCCTCGCCGAGCGGCTCGGTGGTCTCGGGCAGCACGACGACGTCGGCGCCCTCGTCGAGGGCGAGCCCGGCGATGGTGGTGGCATCCGGCACCTCGCCGAGGGTGTTCCAGCTGAGCACGGTGACGGATGCCTCGTCGCCCGCGACATCCGACCCGCCGAAGCCGCGCGCCGCCAGCACCGCGACGTTGCCCACCGCGTACGACGCGAGCACCACGGCGATCGCGATGCCGAAGGTGCGGGTGGCGCGGGGGATGGCGAGCAGGGCGAGCCCGAGCGCCGCGATGACGGCGCACGCAGCGGCGGTCCCGCGAAGCGCGACCACATGCGCGGCGATCCACTGGTTCTGCAGCCCGAACGCCTGCGGCCACAGCAGCACGACGGCGACGGCGGCGGTGCCGAGCACGACGGCCCAGCCGAGGATGCGGGGGAGCATTCCATCCACCCTATGCGAGTGACCGGCGCCGGAACCGGGGCGGCGCCGTCCGTCGGCTGGGAGTCCCCGGTGAGGTTCCCGGCGCGGCCTCCGGTGAGGCATCCCTCGGATGCCGCGTCCGGGGCCGCGGCTAGCATGAGGGGATGTCCGAAGCCCCCGCCGTCATCGGCGACGCCGACCTGCACACGCACTCGACGGTGTCCGACGGCACGGAGGCGCCCGCCGTCCTCATGGCGCAGGCGGCCGCCGCAGGGCTCTGGGGCATCGCGCTCACCGATCACGACTCCACGAGCGGGTGGGCCGAGGCCGCCGCCGCGGTGCCGGCGACCGGGGTGGCCCTCATCCCCGGCATGGAGCTGTCGACGCGCGAGGGGTTCATGAGCGTGCACATGCTCGCCTACCTCATCGACCCGTCCGACGAGCGGCTGCTCGCGGAGACCACGCGCATCCGCGAGTCGCGCGTGACGCGCGCCGAGGAGATCGTGCGTCGCATCGGTCGCGACTACGACCTGAGCTGGGACGACGTGCTCGCCCAGACCGTCGAGGGCACCACGATCGGTCGGCCCCACATCGCCGACGCCCTGGTCGCCAGGGGCCACGTGTCGACGCGATCGGCCGCGTTCGCGGGCATCCTGCATCCGCGTGCCGGCTACGCCGAGCCGCACTATGCGCCCGACCCGCTCACCGGGGTGCGGCTCATCCGCGCGGCGGGCGGCGTGCCGGTGCTCGCGCACCCCGGCACCCGTGGTGCCGAGCGCGTCATCCCGCCCGACCGCCTCGCCCGCCTCGCCGACGCCGGCCTGTTCGGGCTCGAGGTCGACCATCCCGAGAACCGCGCCGACGCGAAGCCCCGGCTCAGGGCCCTGGCGCAGCAGTACGGCCTCGAGATCACAGGGTCGAGCGACTACCACGGCGCGGGCAAGCCCAATCGCCTGGCCGAGTGCACCACGCCGTCAGCGGTCGTCGAACGTCTCATCGCCGAGGGTCGCGGCTCGACGCCGGTGCTCCCGTAGGGGCATCCGCTCGCTCACCGTTGAGTGGTCGCGAGCGGATGCCGCGGGCTCACCGGTCGGTGGTCGCGAGCGGATGCCGCGGGCTCACGCCTGCGGTGCTGCGCCGCCCGTGCCCGGCCCGCGCCGGCGGCGACGACGGCGCGGGGCCGCGTTGCCGTCGTGATGCTCGTGGCC
>NZ_JBFUCL010000258.1:0-5438 GCF_056405255.1 Agromyces sp. P1_H4
GCTCACGAAGGCGCCGGCCCGCACGAGCCAGCGCGGCAACGTGCGCGTCGGCACGTGCCGGGCGTCGGCGCCGAGGTGACGGCGCAGCAGCATGGCCATGTCGTGGAAGGAGATCGGGTCGCCGGCGACGGCGAGGAACCGCTCGCCCGCGGCATCCGGATGCCGCATCGCGAGCACGTGCAGGTCGGCGACGTCCCGCACGTCGACCCCGGTCGTGGTCCCCGGCGGCACCGCGGGCACCTTCCCGTTCAGCAAGCGCAGCAGCACGTGGATCGACGTCGAGAAGTCGACGCCGAGCGCGGGCCCGAAGATGACGACGGGGTTCACCGTGGCGAACTCGAGGCCCGCGCCCTCGCGCTCGATGAACTCCCACGCCGCCCGCTCGGCGAGCGTCTTCGACTGGATGTACGGGGTGAGGTGCGGCGCCGTGAGGTCGGTCCAGTCTGCCTCGGTGAACGGGCGGCCGGGGTCGGTGCCGTAGCCGATGGCCGCGAACGACGACGTCTGCACCACGCGTCGCACGCCCGTGTCGCGGGCGGCCCGCAGCACGCGCAGCACGCCCTCGCGGGCCGGCTCGATGAGCTCGTTCGCGTCCTTCGGCTGGCGAACGGGCAGGGGGGATGCCACGTGCAGTACGTACCGGGTGCCGTCGACCGCGTCGAGCCAGCCGTCGTCCTGCATGAGGTCGGCGACGACGAACTCGATCCCCACGGGATCCTGCCCGCCCGCACGCACGAGATCGCGGACCTCGCCGGCCCGGTCGAGCGATCGCACCGTCGTGCGCACGCGGTAGCCCTCGCGCAGGAGCGCGACGATGCAGTGCGCGCCGACGAAGCCCGTTCCGCCGGTCACGAGCACGAGTTCCCCGCTCATCCAGCCCCCACGGGTGGGACTCTACTCCGTCAGCTCGCGACGCCGGGTGGGGACTGCGGCGGGGCGCCGCCGGGGGCCAGCCAGATCGCGGGCGCAGGCCAGGCGATGCCGTAGGAGGCGAGGACGAGCACCGTGAACGCGTAGATCATCACGGCCATGGTGAGGCACCCGAGCACGATGCCGACGATGGGCAGGGTCGCCCGGCGACGCCCGAGCGAGCGGTACCTCGATGCCGACATGCCGCCGAGCCAGACGGCCAGCGACCCGAAGAGCACGAGCCACGCCGTGCGCTCGTACTGGCCCTCGAGCGGCACGAAGAAGCAGGTGAGCGTGGTGATGACGCCGATGCCGACGGAGGACCACCCGAAGAACCGGGCCCAGCCGAGGCCCTCGGCTGCGTCGCCGCCCCATCGCATCCACTCGCTCATCGGCTCGATCATCGCACGCCGGCCGGGAACGCGAGTGGKCCCGCCTCCGAGGAGACGGGCCCACCGTGGTGCGAGCGGTTCGGCTACTGCGGGTTGACGACGTCCACCGTCATCGCGCCGCCTTCCACCTGGCTGGTCACCGTGGCGGTCACGCCGTGGCCGGCGACGAGGACGCCGCCCAGCGGGTTGAGCGGGCTCATGAACGCGTCCTTCACCGCATCCGTGAAGGTCGCGGTCTGCTGCCGCGCACTGCCGTCACCGACGACCGCCGCGACGGACTCCACGTGCTGGTTCTTGCCCTTGCCGACGAGGACCTCCTTGTGCAGCGCGACCTGGTCGATCGCCTGGATGCCGAAGGTGGCGTCGTACGGCTGGCGCCGGTTGCTCGGCTTCGTGCCGTCGGGGTAGGTCATCGGGACCACACCGGCGTCGATCGGCAGTGCAAGGCCGTGGCCCTGGTGGTCGATCGTGTTGTTGTCGGTGTAGGTCTCGTCGACCGCCCACACGAGCATGCCGTCCTGGAACGGGAAGCGCTCCACGTGGTCGGGCCTCGTGTAGGCCGCGTCGAACTGGTACGGGCCGTTGCGCAGGGTGTCGTCGTAGCCGACGTAGGTGCGGTTCTCGACCAGGTAGTAGGCGTCGCCCGAGCTGACCTCGGAGCCGGTGCTGATCTTGAAGCCTCCCGCGGCGGTCCAACCGTTGGCGCCGCCCTCGACGCTGTCGCTCAGCACCGTGGTGCCGCCGCTCTTCACGACGATGTCGTCGAGGAATGCGCCGGCGAGGTGCACGCCGCCGTCGGACTGGTAGCGGAAGCGGAACAGGGTGTTCGCGTTGCCGCCGGGCACCGAGTACTTCAGCGTCGTCCACTTGCCGTTCGACGTGTCGGAGAGGCTGCCGACCGTGATCCAGTGGGCGCCCCCGTCGGTCGAGTACTCGCCGTAGAGGTAGTCGAAGCCGGCCTCGATGTCGTACCAGGCCTTCGCCGAGACGGTCGCGGTCTTGACCTTCGACAGGTCGAGCGTGCGCTCGAGCGTCGTGTTCAGGTCGTCGGCGCTCGAGGTCCACCAGGCGTGTCCGCCGTTCGGCGTCACGTAGTCGTTGGTGACGGGCGCGTCGGGCACGTCGACGACGAGGGCCTGGTCCTGGCCGTCGGCCTGGAGGGCGGCCGGGCTCAGCGTGTAGGAGCCGCTCTGGCCGGGGTCGACCACCGAGTAGTCGAGCCAGCCGAGCTGGAGCTTCTCCCACGGGCCCATGTAGCCGGGCGTGGTGCCGATGTCCTCGGTGCCGTGGTTGAGCCACGAACCGCTCGACATGAGCGTCCAGAAGGCGGTCGAGTTCTCGCCGCCGTTCGTGTCGTAGAAGTCGGGCAGCCCGAGGTCGTGGCCGAACTCGTGCGCGAACACGCCGAGGCCGCCGTTCTCCGCCTCGACCGTGTAGTCGCCGATCCAGAAGCCGGTGTCGCCGATCTGCGCGCCGCCGAACTTCGCGCCGTCGGGACCGGTGGTGCCGTAGTCGGTCGAGTTGACGTACCAGCGGTGCGACCAGATGGCGTCCTCGCCCTGCGCGCCGCCGCCGGCGTCCTCGCCCTCGCCGGCGTGCACGGCCTGGAAGTGGTCGAGGTAGCCGTCGGGCTCGTCGAAGTTGCCGTCGTTGTCGGCGTCGTAGCGGTCCCACACGTCGAACGACGCGAGCTCGGCCTTGATGTCGGCGTCGCTCTTGCCAGCCGCAACCTGCGCGTCGTACCAGGCGTTGCCGGTGTCCTCGATGAACTGCCAGGAGCCGCCGAAGTCCTCGACGGTGTTGTCGCCGTAGGTCGAGGCGTTGCCGGGCACCGTCACCCAGTCGCTGACCTCGCCGTCGATCGTGTAGTTGCCCGACGACTGCTTCTCGTAGAAGTCCTTGAACGACTCGCCGTCGCCGAAGAAGAGGTCCTCGTAGGTGCCCTGGTTGAAGTCGGGCTGCCAGTGGGTGCTGTTGTTCACCGTGCGGTCGGGCTGCGGGATCTCGTTGTGCAGCGGCCCGGGCGTGGAGCCGAGCTTGCCGGCGGTCTGGTCGCCGAACTGCGAGAGGATCGTGAACACCCGGTCGGTGCCGGTCACGGCCGCCTGGTAGTACTTGTCGGTGTCGAGCTGCACGACGCCGTCTTCGCCGGGCGAGGCCTGGCCCGAGAGGATGAGCTTCTGGGCGGCCTTGCGGCGCTGGTTCTGCCGCTCGGTGAGCGGGCCGGGGCGGTTGTCGAGCCGCTGGGCCGCGGCCGTGTCCGAGGTGGGACCGTCGGCGGGGGCGGCGACGGCTGCAGGCCCGAAGGCCGCACCCGCCATGACCGTCATGCCCGCCGCCGCGACGGCGACCATGCCGCGCATACGTCGATTCACGAGTTCTCCTTACATGGAAATGCGCCCGGGATCGCCGGGCACGGTGCGGGAAACCTAACACCGGCGTCCCCCTCGGGGAAGAGGTTGACCTCGGTCATGTTCCGAAACGACCCGAATCGTTATCGGGCGCTGCATCCGCGTCGCACCACCTGCGAACGACGCAACGAATCCGAGGGCGCGACCTCTTGTGCAGATCGCGCCCCCGGGTGAAAATACGCGCCGATTCCGATCAGGCGGCGACCTCCGGTGCGGCCTCAGCCGCGACCGTCGCCGCCGCACGGCCGCCGAGCAGCGCGTCGACCACGAACGCGGCGTCGCGGTCCATGCCCATCAGGGTCTCGGATGCCACGGAGTACTGGAACGGCATGCCCACGAACCCGAGCCCGCGGCATCCGCTCGCCACGCCCCGCACCTCGATGGGCAGCCCGTGCACGTCGACGACTCCGTCGACGTCGATCCAGTCGAGCTCGGGTCGCGACCCGGTGCACCAGACCACGGTGGCCGCGTCGATCGCCGTGCCGTCGGCGGTGACGGGGCGCCCGGCCTCGACGCCCTCGATGCGGCCGACCTGCACGACACCGGCGCGAGCCAGGTCCTTCAGCGAGTTGCGCACCAGCATCACGCCATGGCCGGCGCCCTCGGCCCTGGCGGCCCGGCCCTTCTCGGTGTCGATCGTGATCCCCCGCAGCCGGCGGATGAAGATGCCGGTCATGAGGTTGCCGATCGGACGGTCGATGTCGATGGGCACGTGCCCCGGATGCCGTCCGGCGAGCGTCACGGCATGACCCGCCGCCGCGGCCTCGAGCGCGACATCCGTGCCCGAGTTCGCCGCGCCCACGACCAGCACCGGCCCCTCGGCCAGCTGCTCCGCCCCGCGATAGTCGAGCGAGTGCAGCTGCCGGGTCGACGGATCGAGCCGAGCTGCGAGGTCGGGCGTGACCGGCCGGCGGTGCGCGCCGGTCGTGACGATCACCCGCGAGGCGAACACCTCGCCGCCGTCGCCGAGCGCCAGGCGGAACCGGCCGTCGGCGCCGCGGCTCAGCGACACGACGCGGACGCCCGTGCGCACCGGCAGGCGGAAGTGCGCGGCGTACCGCTCGAGGTAGTCGCCGAGCTGCGCGCCGGTCGGATAGCGGAACCGGCCGATCTCGATCGGCAGCCCGGGCAGGCTGAGGTACCGACGCGGCGTGAACAGGCGCAGCGAACGGTAGCGCTCGCGCCACGCGTCGCCGACGCGGGCGTGCTCGTCGAACAGCTCGAAGTCGACGCCGCGGTCGGCGAGGTGCGTCGCGACCATGAGCCCCGCGGCTCCGGCGCCGATGACGGCGGTGTCGATGACGGTGGTGGACATGAGGGCCTCCTGGAACATCCGAGTCGCTGATGCCCGCGACGCTACGGATGCCGCGGCGCGGCCGCGTCGGCAGAAATGACCAGTTCCCGTGGTGCCTCGGGTGGGCGCCGGCTCAGGATGCCGCGGCGAGCCCGTGCTCGAAGGCGAACGCCGTGGCGCCCGAACGGTTGGCGAGCCCGAGCTTGCCGAGGATGTTGCTCACGTGCCGCGCGACCGTGCGTTCGCTCAGGAAGAGCTGCTGGGCGATCTGCCGGTTGGTGCGCCCGCCCGCGATGAGCCGAAGCACCTCGACCTCCCGCCTCGTGAGGCCCGCGGATGCCGCGGCCGCCGGTTGCCCCGCCGCACCGGCGAGGCGCTCGAGCCGGTCGAGGTCGGCGACGGCGCCGAGGTCGGCGAGCACGGTGCGCGCCG
>NZ_JBFUCL010000259.1:0-5428 GCF_056405255.1 Agromyces sp. P1_H4
CGTCGTGCGAGCCATCGGCGACCGCCTCGTACTCCGGCACGAACCCCTCCCGAGTCGACGAAGGGCCGCCCGGATCGACCGGACGGCCCTTGTTGCTCCCCCACTTGGACTCGAACCAAGAACCTATCGGTTAACAGCCGATTGCTCTGCCAATTGAGCTATGGAGGATCGCTTGTTCAGCAGAGACACTCTAGCAAAGGGAGCCCCGGTCTCCCAATTCGAGGCCCCCTCGACAACGCCCGGGGACCGTCAGTAGCCCGCGGCAGGATCGATGCGACCCTCGAGCGGTCGCCCGGCCAGGAACGCGGCGACGTTGCGACGGACCCGCTCGGCGAAGAGCGGCACGACCATCGCCTCAGTGTCGGCGACGTGCGGGGTGATGATCGTGTTGGGCGCGGTCCACAGCGGATGCCCCGTGGGCAGCGGCTCGGGGTCGCTGACGTCCAGCCCGGCGCCGCCGAGTGCGCCAGACGCGAGGGCGGCGACGAGGGCGTCGGTGTCGACCACGCCGCCGCGCGCCACGTTCACGAGCACGGCGCCGTGCGGCATCCGTTCGAGCTCGCGCGCGCCGATGAGCCCGCGCGTCTCGCCCGTGAGCGCCGCCGCCACGAAGACGACCTCGGCGTGCTCGAGCGCCGGGCCCAGGTCGGCGACCCCGACCGTGCGCCACGCACCCTCGACCGGCTCGTCGCGACGGCGGACGACGGTGACGCGCACGCCGAACGGCGCCAGGAGCCGGAGGAGCTCGGTCGCGATGCCGCCGGCCCCGACGATGACCACGTCGGCGCCGAACAGGGTGCGGCCGCGCTCGTCGACGTCCCACTGCTCGGCGCGCACCCGCATCGGCACCTCGCGCAGCACGGCGAGGGCCAGCATGAGCGCGTGCTCGGCGACGGGCTGCGCGTATGCGCCCTTCGCGCTCGTCCACGTGCGACCGTCGTCCTGGAAGCGGGCGAGCAGCGGCGCGAACGCATCGACTCCTGCCCACGGCAGCTGCACCCAGGCGACGCCCTGGTGCGCGTCGAGCGCGTGCTGCAGCGACTCCGCTCCGGATGGCGCGGTCCAGACGATCCCGCGGGTGTCGGGTCCGAGCGCCGCGACCGTGCCGCCTGCCGCGTGCACGGCCGCGGACACCACGGGGTCGCCATCGGGCAGCACGGCGATCGGGCCGGGCGACGCCGGACGCCAGGCGGGGCTCGTCGGCGGCTGGGAGCCCGAGACCACACGATGCGGACGACGCGGCGACGCGGCATCCGTCATGCCGTCGGACCGTCCTCCAGCTCGTCGATCACCGCATGGCCCGCGTCGAGGGCACCGGCGAGGGCCATCACGTAGGGATGGGCGGGATCGTGGAACACCTCGTCGATGGTGCCGAGTGCCGCGAGCTCCCCCTTGTCGAGCACCGCGATGCGATCGGCGGTGCGTCGCAGCACCGGCAGGTCATGGCTGATGATGAGCGCGGAAAACGAGTGGTGCTCGCGGTCGCGCAGCTCGCTGATGAGCTGCGCAACGGCGTCGCGCACGGTCAGGTCGATGCCCGCGGTCGGTTCGTCGGCGATCAGCAGCGACGGGCCGAGCACGAGCGCCTGTGCCAGGGCGACGCGCTGGCGCTGCCCCCCGCTCAGCTCGTAGGGGAACTTGTCGAGCATGCCGAGCGGGAGCCGCACGGCGTCGATCATGGTCGCCACCCGGGTCTGCAGGGCCTTGCGGTTGTACCGCCGGTCACGCTCGAGGATCGGCTCGGCCACGATCTCGGACACCGTGCGGTCGCGGGGCAGCATGGCGGCCGCATCCTGCGGGAGGTAGCCCACGTGGAACTGCAGCTCGGGCACCTTCCGTCGCGGCAGCGAACGGAGGCGATGTCCGAGCACCGTGGCCTCTCCCCCGGTGATGACGGGCCGCACCTCGGCCGACTGCGGATCGAACGCCACGCCCGAGAGCACCTTGGCGAGCGTGCTCTTGCCACTGCCGGCGCTGCCGAGGAGCCCGAGCACCTCGCCCGGGTGGATGGTCAGCGTCAACCCGTGCAGGGCGACGTGCGCAGGGCTCGGCCCGTGCGACGGGTACTCGAGTGACAGGTCGCTCAGCACCACCGGGAAGCCGTGCGCCGCGCCCCGCATCAGTCGCCCTCCCGGAGGCGCCGGAGCTCCTCACGCCGCTCGGCCTGCGCGGCCGGATCGGGCACGGGAAGCGAGGCGAGCAGGCGCTGCGTGTACGGGTCGACGGGCGAGCCGAGCACCTCGAGGCCCGTGCCCTCCTCGACGAGGCGGCCGTGGTAGAGCACCGCGATGCGGTCGGCGACGAGGTCGACCACCGCGAGGTCGTGGCTGATGAAGAGCGACGCGAAGCCGAACTCGCGCTGCAGCTCGGCGAACAGCTCCAGCACGCGGGCCTGCACCGACACGTCGAGGGCCGAGGTCGGCTCGTCGGCGATCAGCAGCTCGGGCTCGAGCGCCAGCGACCGTGCGAGGCTCGCGCGTTGGCGCTGGCCGCCCGACAGCTCGTGCGGGTACCGGTCGCCGTAGGCCTTGGGCAGCTGCACGGCCTCGAGGAGCTCATCGACCCGCGCGCGCGCCGCCCGAGGGTTCTTCGCGCGGCCGTGGATCACGAGCGGCTCGGCGACGCACTCGGCGATCGTGAGGAGCGGGTTGAAGCTCGATGCCGGGTCCTGGAACACGAACCCGATGCGGCTGCGGAGCGGACGGAAGTCGCGCTCGCGGATGCCGTTCATCTCCGCGTCGAGCACCTTCAGCGATCCGCCGGTGACCTTCGTGAGGCCTGCGATCGCGCGGCCGATGGTGGTCTTGCCCGAGCCGGACTCGCCGACCAGGCCCAGCACCTCGCCGGGCCGGATGACGAGGTCGACGCCGCCCACGGCCTGGAACCCCGGACGGCCGAACCGTCCCGGGTAGGTGATCTCGAGGCCCTTCGCCTCGACCACCGCCGGCTGCTCCAGCCAGTTCGTCGGCCGCGCTGCGGCGCGCTCGGCGGCCTTCACGGTGCCGTGGCCCACGTACGGCACCGCCGCGAGGAGCTTCTTCGTGTAGTCGGCCTGCGGCGACGCGAAGAGCGTGTGCACGTCGGCCTCCTCGACCACCACGCCCTGGTACATCACGGCCACCCGGTCGGCGAGGTCGGCGACGACGCCCATGTTGTGGGTGATCAGCACGATCGCCGAGCCGAACTCGTCGCGGCAGCGGCGCAGCAGGTCGAGGATCTCGGCCTGCACCGTCACGTCGAGCGCCGTGGTGGGCTCGTCGGCGACGATGAGCCCGGGGTTGAGCACGAGCGCCATCGCGATGACGATGCGCTGCTTCTGGCCGCCGGAGAACTGGTGCGGGTAGTGGTCGATGCGCTCCTCGGGATCGGGGATCCCGACGCGACCGAGGATGTCGATCGCCTTCGCGCGCGCCTCCTGCTTGGAGACGTCGCCGTGCGCGCGGAGTCCCTCCATGATCTGCCAGCCGATCGTGTAGACCGGGTTCAGGGCGGTCGACGGCTCCTGGAAGACCATCGCCACGTCGGTGCCGCGCACCTCGCGGAGCCGCTGCTTCGACACCGTGATGATGTCGCTCTCGCGTGTGCCCTCGCGGTTGGTGAGGATGACCGCGCCGCGCGTCGTCGCCGTCTCGGGCAGGAGGCCGAGGATCGTCTTCGCGGTCACGGTCTTGCCGCTGCCCGACTCGCCGACGATCGCGAGCACCTCGCCGCTCTGCACGGACAGCGAGACGTCGTCGACCGCCTTCACCGCGCCGGCGTCGGTCGCGAACGAGACGCCGAGGTTCCTGATGTCGACCACCGTGCTCATCGCTTGACCTCGATCCCGTGCTCGTCGAACGTCTCTCCGTCTTCGAGGCCGGCGAGTCCGCCGGGCCCCGCGTACAGCACACCTCCGGGCACGACGGAGGTCTGCGCGACCTCGCCGGCCGCCTGCGCCACCCGGCGACGCCCGCGCAGGCGCGGGTCGGCCAGGTCGTTGAGGCTCTCGCCCACGAGCGTGATGGCCAGCACGGTGAACACGATGGCCAGGCCGGGGAACAGTGCCGTCCACCAGATGCCGCTCGTGACATCCGACTGCGCCTTGTTGAGGTCGTAGCCCCACTCGGCGGCCGCCGTCGGCTCGATGCCGAAGCCCAGGAAGCCCAGCGCCGCCATCGTGAGGATCGCCTCCGACGAGTTGAGCGTGATGATGAGCGGCAGCGTGCGCGTCGCGTTGCGGAACACGTGCTTGAACACGACCCGCGAGTTCGACGCGCCGAGGACCTTCGCGGACTCCACGAACGCCTCCGCCTTGATGCGCACCGTCTCGGCGCGGATCACGCGGAAGTACTGCGGGATGTACACGACGGTGATCGCGCCGGCCGCGGCGAGCACGCCCGCCCACAGGTTGGACTGCCCGCCCGAGATCACGATCGACAGCACGATCGCGAGCAGCAGCGACGGGAAGGCGTAGATCGCGTCGAAGACCACGACGAGCACGCGGTCGACCCAGCCGCCGAAGTAGCCGGCGTAGAGTCCCAGCGCCACGCCGATGAAGATCGACAGCAGCACCGCGATGATGATCACGAGGATCGCCGTCTGGGTGCCCCAGATCACGCGGGAGAGCACGTCGTAGCCGCCG
The DNA here is from genome assembly GCF_056405255.1 of Agromyces sp. P1_H4. Classification (NCBI taxonomy): domain Bacteria; kingdom Bacillati; phylum Actinomycetota; class Actinomycetes; order Micrococcales; family Microbacteriaceae; genus Agromyces; species Agromyces sp. P1_H4. The sequence continues at coordinate 4,622 of NZ_JBFUCL010000259.1, forward strand.
ACCGTGGTGCCGAACGGGTGCTCGAGCGACGGCGGCTGCTGCGTGCCGAACGCACCCGCGTCGTTCTTGCGCTGCGCGAAGCCGTACGGCGCCAGCAGTGGCGCGAAGATCGCGCAGAGGATGAAGACGGCCAGCATGACGAGGCCGGCGACGAGCATGCCGCGCTGCAGGCCGACACTCTGGCGCAGCTGGTGCACGATCGGAAGCCGGTCGCGGAGTCGTCGCTTCGGGACGGCGGTGACGGATGCCGCGGTCATCTCAGTACCTCACCCTCGGGTCGATGTACGCCGCGATGATGTCGACGATGAAGTTGGTGATGGTGACGATGACGGCGAGGAGCACCACGATGCCCTGCACGGCCATGAAGTCACGCGACTCGATGAACTCGGCCAGGATGAACCCGAGTCCCTTCCACTCGAAGGTGGTCTCGGTGAGCACCGCTCCCGACAGCAGCAGCGCGATCTGCAGGCCGATGACCGTGATGATCGGGATGAGCGCCGGACGATACGCGTGCTTGCGGAGGAGCCGCGACTCGGCGACGCCGCGCGAGCGAGCCGCGTCGACGTAGTCGGTCGTGAGGGTGCCGATCACGTTGGTGCGCACGAGGCGGAGGAAGATGCCGGCGGTCGCGAGGCCCAGGGCGATCGACGGGAGCACGGCGTGCATGAGCACGTCGCCGAGCACCGCGGGGTCGCCGGTCATCAGCGCGTCGATCGTGTAGAAGCCGGTCTTGTTCGGCAGGGTCTGCATCTGCAGCTCCGCGCTCACGCTGGCGCGGCCGGCGACCGGGAACCACTTCAGCCACAC
>NZ_JBFUCL010000260.1:0-5415 GCF_056405255.1 Agromyces sp. P1_H4
GTCACATCGAGCGACGCCGCCACGATGACGTCGACCGCTACGTCGCCCGACGGCTCGTCGGCGGCGGCATCCGCTCGATGGAGCTCGGGGAGTTCTGGTCGGCGACGGATGCCGCGGAGTGCTTCCGATGACGAGCGCGCCCGTCACCGGGGTGTCGCCTGGGGCGCGCGAGGTTGCGGCCACGCCGTCGAGCCTCGGACGACGCGCCGCCCGCCACGGGTAGCCTGCGCTCATGCAGTGGTGGAACGATCTCATCTCCTGGCTCACCTCGAGCGCAGCTCGGCCGACCGTCTACGCGGGCATCGTGCTCTTCGTCGCGGTCCTCGCGGCCGGCCTCCTGGCGGCGTGGATCGCGTCGGCGGCGATCCGCCGCGTCGTCGCCCAGCGCGACCGCGAGGCGAAGACCGCGGCCATCGCCGCACTCGTCGACGCGGCAACCGAGGCCTCCGTCTGGAACTCGCTCACTCCGCAGGAGCAGGTCCTGGCCGACCGCACCGTCGGCCAGGCGGACATCCTGGTGYGACTGCTGCCGATCCGCGGTTCCGACGTGGCCGCGAACTGGGCGGCCCACCAGCTGCACGAGCTGAAGCGCGCCTCCGCGACCTTCGGCTACCAGCTCGATCCGGCCGTCGTGGAGTTCCGTGATCGGATGCTCGACTGGGAGCGCCGCCCCTCGCGCGCCCGCAAGCAGTTCCAGAACGACCTGGTGCGCTGGCGCACGCAGCGGCAGGAGCCCGAGGTCGTCGCGGTCGAGGCGCAGGACGCCTGGGTCGCCGAGCAGCACCACGAGCGCTACCAGTCCGCGGCGACCATCGACGCGGGAGTCCGGTCGACCGACACGGCGCCCACGGCGACGCTCGACGACGCGCGCGCCTGAGGCCCAGGCGTCAAGCCCCCGGGCCCGACGGTCAGATCCACCAGTCGTCGAACATCGACACCGGCACGGCCCGCTTGTGGCGCGTCTGCAGGTAGCGCGCCTCGATGCGCTCCGCGATCCCGGGATCGATCTCCTGGCCCTCGAGGTAGGCGTCGATGTCGTGGTACGTCAGGCCGAGGTTCGCCTCGTCGGCCTGGCCGGGGTTCTCGTCGAGGAGATCCGCGGTCGGCACCTTCTGGTGCAGCTGCTCGGGCGCCTCGAGGTGGCGCAGCATCACGCGCCCCTGGCGCTTCGTGAGGCCGGTGAGGGGCAGGATGTCGGCGCCGCCGTCGCCGTACTTCGTGAAGAACCCGGTGACGGCCTCGGCGGCGTGATCCGTGCCGACCACGAGCAGCCCCTCCTCGCCAGCCAGGGCGTACTGCGCCACCATGCGCATGCGGGCCTTGACGTTGCCCTTGCCGAAGTCGCTGACGGGCTCGCCCACGGCGGCCTCGAACTCGGCGGCGAGCCCGTCGACGCCGCGTTTGATGTTGAACACGACGGTCTCGGGCGGCCGGATGTAGTCGAGCGCCGCCTGTGCATCGGCTTCGTCGCGCTGCACCCCGTAGGGCAGTCGGACGGCCACGAAGCGAGTGGGCTGGCCCTCGGCCACGAGCTCCTCGGCCGCCATCCGGCAGAGGAAGCCGGCGAGCGTCGAGTCCTGCCCGCCGCTGATGCCGAGCACGAACCCCTTCGCGCCGGTGGTCCGCACGTAGGTCTTGAGGAAGTCGATCCGGGCACGCACCTGCTCGGCGGGGTCGATGGTGGGGCTGACATTCAGTTCCGCGATGATTCTCGCCTGCAGGTCGCGCATGTCTCGACGATACCGCCGGGATGTTTCGCAGAGGCAACATCGACGTGGTCGTCGTGCCGCATTCCGGCCTGAACCTCCTCGCTCCGCTAGCATCGCGGCAGGCGCAGGACGGTGGCGCCGGAATCCGGGGGTGCGACGATGGACGTGTCGATCGGCACGCTGGTGCTGGTGCCGGCGATCGCGGTGGCGGCACCCCTGCTCGTGCGGGGGCTTGCCCGCTGGGTCGCGATCCCACTGGTGGTGTTCGAGATCCTGCTCGGCCTGCTCCTCGGCCCCGCTGTGCTCGGCTGGATCGTGCCCGACGACTTCGTGCAGTTCCTCTCCGAGTTCGGGCTGGCGATGCTCTTCTTCCTCGCCGGGAACGAGATCGACTTCGCCGCGATCCGCGGGCGCCCGATCACGCGAGCGGCGATCGGATGGATCATCTCCCTCGTCGCCGCCTTCAGCATCGCCGTGACGTTCGCCATCCACCCGTCGGCCGCCGTGTTCATCGCCATCGCGCTGACCTCGACCGCCCTCGGCACGATCATGCCCGTGCTGCGCGACTCKGGCGACCTGAAGACGCCGTTCGGCGTGGCGGTGATCGCGCTCGGCGCGGTTGGCGAGTTCGGGCCGCTCCTCGCGATCTCGATCTTCCTCGGCGGTCGCTCGCCGCTCATCGGGGCGCTGGTGCTCGCCGCGTTCGCGCTCGTCGCGGCCGCCGCCATCTGGCTGGCCGCCCGGGGTGCGGGCCGTCGCATGCACCGCATCATCACCGCCACCCTGCACACGAGCGGCCAGTTCGCGGTACGCCTGGTCGTGCTGGTCCTCGTCGTGCTCGTCGCACTGAGCGTCATCCTCGACCTCGACATGCTGCTCGGCGCCTTCACGGCGGGCGTGCTCTACCGGCTGCTCCTCTCGGGTGCGCCGCGCCACGACGTCGAGATCGTCGAAGGGAAGATCGAAGCCCTGGGCTACGGATTCCTCGTGCCGATCTTCTTCATCTACACCGGCGTGACGTTCGACCTGGCCGCGCTCTTCGCGAACCCCTGGACCATGGCGCTCCTCGTGCTCGGCGTCGTGATGCTCCTCGTCGTCCGGGGCCTGCCGTCCCTCCTCGCCGCACCGGCGGGCTCGAGCCGCCGTGACCTCGTCGCCACCGCCTTCTTCGGAGCCACCGGCCTGCCCATCATCGTCGCCGTGACGGCCATCGGCGTCGACCAGGGCGACCTGCCGAGCGGCACCGCCGCCGCGCTGGTCGGCGCCGGCATGCTCTCGGTGCTGGCGTTCCCGCTCGTGGCGTTGACCGTGCGCGGACGCGCGCCCGCGTCCTCCGCAGGAGCGGAAGACGACGACGTCGAGGTGCCCACCGAGGGCTGATCGGCGTCGACCGCTATGCTTGCGGGGTCGGCCCCCGTAGCTCAGCGGATAGAGCAGCAGCCTTCTAATCTGTCGGTCGCAGGTTCGATTCCTGCCGGGGGCACCGTCATGGGCCCCGCCGAGCAGCCCGGCGCACGACGGTCGCGTCATGCCGACCAGTCGCCAGCGTCGTCCGTCGGGCTCCTGTCCGACGGCCCCGGTAGACTCGCGGCATGGCAACCCCGAGCGACCGTCTGGTCTGGATCGACTGCGAGATGACCGGCCTCGACCTCGAGGCCGACGAACTCGTCGAGATCGCCGTCGTGATCACCGACTACGACCTGAACCCGGTGGATCCGGGGCTCAGCATCGTGATCAAGCCCGATGCGAGCGCCCTCGAGAACATKGGCGAGTTCGTGCGAGCGATGCACACCGAATCGGGCCTCATCGAGGAGATCCCCAACGGTGTGAGCGTCGCCGAAGCCGAGTACGAGGTGCTCGAGTACGTGCTCAAGCACGTGCCCGAGGAGCAGAAGGCTCCACTGGCGGGCAACTCCATCGGCACCGACCGCTCGTTCATCGCCAAGTTCATGCCGCGACTCGACGCGCACCTGCACTATCGCAACGTCGACGTCTCTTCGATCAAGGAGCTCGCGAAGCGCTGGTTCCCCCGGGCGTACTTCAACTCCCCCGCGAAGAACGGCGGCCACCGGGCCCTCGCCGACATCCTCGAGTCGATCCGTGAACTGCACTACTATCGCCGCGCGATCTTCGTCGCCGAGCCGGGACCGTCGAGCCACGACCTCCAGGCGCTGGCGGCCACCGTGGTGGACGAGTTCGACGCCAAGGTGTAGTAGTCTCTTTGAGTTGCCTGATCGCCCCGGCGGTCGACACATGGTGGGTATAGCTCAGTTGGTAGAGCGCCTGGTTGTGGTCCAGGAGGTCGCGGGTTCAAGCCCCGTTACTCACCCCAAGTCTTCTCCCGCCTCCGATCGGAGCCGACGCGGATCGGAGTCGCCGTGGAACTCGATGCGGAGGCCTTCGAGGCGATCGTCGTCGACGAACTCGACCTCCTCCCCGACGACATGATCGACGGTCTCGACAACGTCGTGTTCGTCGTGGAGGACCGCCCCGAAGACGGCTCGCTCGACCTGCTCGGCGTCTACGACGGCTACGCGCTGACCGAGCGCGATCGCTACGGCATGGGCGAGATGCCCGACCGGATCATCCTCTACCGAGAGCCGCTGCTCGCGATCGCCGACGACGAGCGTGAACTGCGCGACGAGATCCACATCACCCTCGTGCACGAGATCGCCCACTTCTACGGCATCGACGACGACCGGCTGCACGACCTGGGCTGGGCGTGAACCCGCCCGGGTTACGCTGAATCCATGGTTTCCCCCGGCCGGATCACCGGCATCGTCGTCGGCGCGCTCGCCATCCTCGGTCTCGGCGTCTACGGGCCTGCGATGCTCCTCGGCCCCCTGCCCGAGGTGTCCGTCGACGTGGATGCCGCGAGTGCGGCGGCAACCGAGGTCCCGCCGGTTGCGCTACCTGCGGCGGGCGCCAGCGCCCTCGCGGTCATCGACGATGAGGGGGCCGGCCAGGTGGTCGCGACCGCGGGCGATCCGGCAGCCGTGCCGATCGGCGGCGCCGCCAAGATGGTCACCTTGCTCGTGACCCTCGACTCGCTGCCGCTCACCGCAGACGCCGCGGGACCGGCGATCCCCATCGGTCCTGAGGACTACACCGACTACCTGCGCTACTCCGGCGAGGGGTCCCGGGCACTGCAGGTGTCGCCCGGCGAGACCTGGTCCGAACGCGACGTGGTGCGCGCGGTGCTCCTCGCCTCCAGCAACAATCACGCCGACACCCTCGTGCGCTGGGCGTTCGGCGGTGTCGAGCCCTACGTCGAGGCCGCGAACGCCTGGCTGGCCGAACAGGGCTTCACGTCGACGAAGGTCGATGACGCCACCGGGCTCTCGGGCGACAACGTCGGCTCAGCCGAGGAGCTCGCGCGACTCGCGGCCATGGTGACCGCCGACCCCGAGCTCGCGGCGATGCTGGAGGATCCCGACGCCGCGCCGGTCGGCGCGCGGAACGTTCCCGACCTCGTCGGCCGCTCGAGCGACGGCGCGGCCAGGGCCATCACCCGCAGCTTCACCGACGAGGCGGGCCTGAGCTACGTGTACACCGCCGAGCTCCCCGCGGCCGACGGCGCCGAGGGCCCCCGGCGCGTCACGGGCGCCATGCTGTTGATGCCCGACTACGAGACGCTCGACCCCGCGATCGCCGCGGCGGTCGAGTCGGCGTCGGCGGCGTCGGCACCGGTCACGGTGATCGCCGC
>NZ_JBFUCL010000261.1:0-5403 GCF_056405255.1 Agromyces sp. P1_H4
GACGCGGATGACGGATGCCGCGGACGCGGCGCCTTCCCGTGCGCGCACGCCCGCGGCATCCGTCAACCGCACGTCGGTGCCCCCCGGCGGACCGGGGCGCACCGTCGTGAGCAGCTAGGCGTCCTGGTGCTGCAGGTGGTACCGGAGGCTCGCGAGCTCCGCCTTGAGCGCGGCGGGCACGCGGTCGCCGAACTGCGCGAAGTACTCCTCGGTGAGGTCGCACTCGGCCAGCCACGAGTCTCGGTCCACGTCGAAGAGCTGCTCGAGCGCGTCGTCCGTGATCTCGATGCCGTCGAGGTCGAGCGAGTCGGATGCCGGGAGCAGGCCGATCGGCGTCTCCACCGCGTCGGCGCCGCCCTCGATGCGCCCGACGATCCACTCGAGCACGCGCGAGTTCTCGCCGAATCCGGGCCAGAGGAACGAGCCGTCGGCGCCCTTGCGGAACCAGTTCACCTGGAAGATCTTCGGCGCGTGGTCGCCGAGGACGCGGCCCATCTTCACCCAGTGACCCCAGTAGTCGGCCATGTTGTAGCCGCAGAACGGCAGCATCGCGAACGGGTCACGACGCAGCTCGCCCACGGTGCCCTCGGCTGCGGCGGTCTGCTCGGAGGAGATGGTCGCGCCCATGAACACGCCGTGCTTCCAGCTGCGCGCCTCGGCGACGAGGGGCACGTTGGTGGCCCGACGCCCACCGAAGAGGATCGCGTCGATCGGCACGCCGTCGTGCGCGTCCCAGTCGTCGGAGATCTGCGGGCACTGCGCCGCCGCCACGGTGAACCGGGAGTTCGGGTGAGCAGCGGGGCGACCGGATGCCGGGGTCCACGGGTGCCCCTCCCAGTCGGTGAGCTCGGCCGGCGCCTCGTCCGTCAGCCCCTCCCACCAGACGTCGCCGTCGGGACGGAGTGCCACGTTCGTGAAGATCGTGTTGCCCCAGAGGGTCTGCACGGCGGTCGGGTTCGTGGTCTCGCCCGTGCCGGGCGCGACCCCGAAGAACCCCGCCTCGGGGTTGATCGCGTAGAGGCGGCCGTCCTCGCCCGGTCGCATCCAGGCGATGTCGTCGCCGATGGTCTCGACGCGCCATCCGGGGATCGTGGGCTGCATCATCGCGAGGTTGGTCTTGCCGCAGGCCGACGGGAACGCCGCGGCGACGTGGTACACCTTGCCGGCGGGGGACGTCACCTTGATGAGCAGCATGTGCTCGGCGAGCCAGCCCTCGTCGCGGGCCATGACACTCGCGATGCGGAGCGCGAAGCACTTCTTCGCGAGCAGCGCGTTGCCGCCGTAGCCCGAGCCGTACKACCAGATCTCGCGCGAGTCGGGGAACTGCACGATGTACTTCGTCTCGTTGCAGGGCCAGTCGACCTCGGCGCGGCGGTGGCCGACCCCGTCGACGAGCGGGTAGCCGACCGAGTGGATGGTGCGCACCCACGGCTCCCCCGCCTCGATGAGGCGGTACACGGACTCGCCCATGCGGGTCATGATGCCCATCGAGAGCACGACGTACGGCGAGTCGGTGATCTCGACGCCGAGCTGCGAGATGGGGCCGCCGAGCGGGCCCATCGAGAACGGCACGACGTACATCGTGCGGCCCTTCATGGAGCCGTCGAAGACGTCGAGCAGCTCGGTGCGCATCTCGCGGGGATCGCGCCAGTTGTTCGTGGGGCCGGCGTCCTCCTCGTAGGTGGAGCAGATGAAGGTGCGGTCCTCGACGCGGGCGACGTCGCCGGCGTCGGTGCGCGCGAGGTAGCTGTTCGGGCGCCACTCGGGGTTCAGCTTCACGAGCTTGCCCTCGGCGACCAGCTGCTTGGTGAGCAGGTCGGCCTCGTGCTTGGAGCCGTCGCACCAGACGATCTCGTCGGGCTTGGTGAGCGCGGCGATCTCGTCGACCCAGGCACGGAGGGCGGGGTCGGTGGTGCCGCGCTGCGCGTGCTCGGATGACTCGGAGCCGGAGGTTCCGATCGAGAACTCGGAGATCGTCATCGTCGTCCCTTTCGTGGGTTCCCGACCGGGGGCCGGATTGGTTCGTACTTCAAGGATGCGACGGTTTGCGGCATCCGTTCGATCCAAATGACCGTTAAGAACGCACGTTCTTTCGCTATCCTTAAGCCATGAAAGCCGGCACGCCCGACCTCGCCACCCTCGGACACCGCATCCGCCACTTCCGCGGCGAGCGCGGACTGACCCTCGACCAGCTCGGCGAGGCCGTGGGGCTCGCCGGCAGCCAGCTGTCCCTCATCGAGAACGGCAAGCGCGAGCCGAAGCTCTCGACGCTCGACGCCCTCGCGGCCGCACTCGACGTCGAGCTCGCCGACCTGCTCGCGCGCGAGGCGCCGAGTCGACGCGCCGCCCTCGAGCTCGAGCTCGGCCGCGCGCAGTCGAGCGCCCTCTACGCGACGCTCGGACTTCCGGCCGTGCGGCCCGGCCGGGGCATCAGCGACGAGACGCTCGAGGCCATCGTGGGCCTGCACCGCGAGCTCCAGCGCCGCGCGAGCGAGGCGATCGCGACGCCCGAGGAGGCCCGTCGCGCGAACACCGACCTGCGCGAGCGCATGCGCGACCAGGACAACTACCTCCCGCACATCGAGCAGCTCGCGGAGGAGCAGGTGCGCGCCTCGGGCCACCGCACCGGCGCGCTCACCCACCGCGAGGTGAGCGTGATGGCCGAGCGGCTCGGCTTCCAGCTCATCTACGTCAGCGACCTGCCGGACTCGACGCGGTCCATCACCGACCTCGCCAACGGCCGCATCTACCTGCCGCCCGCGTCCATCCCGGGTGGTCACGGACTGCGTTCCATGGCCCTGCAGGCGATGGCGCACCGCCTTCTCGGGCACACCCCGCCGGCGAGCTACGACGAGTTCCTCTGGCAGCGGCTGGAGATCAACTACTTCGCCGCCGCGTGCCTGATGCCGCAGGAGGCATCCGTCGCCTTCCTCCAGCAGGCCAAGAAGGAGAAGCGACTCGCCATCGAGGACTTCCGCGACGCGTTCGGCGTCACCCACGAGGCGGCCGCGTTGCGCTTCACCAACCTCGCGACCAGCCACCTCGACATGACCCTGCACTTCCTGCGGGTCGCGGGAGACGGCGCGCTGCTGAAGGGCTACGAGAACGACGGGCTCGTGCTGCCGACCGACGTCACCGGCTCGATCGAGGGGCAGTGGGTGTGCAAGAAGTGGAGCGCCCGCACGGCCTTCGAGCACACCAACCGCACGACCGAGAACTACCAGTACACCGACACCCCTGCGGGAACCTTCTGGTGCGCCACGCAGACCGGGCGCACGGATGCCGCGGAGTTCTCGATCACGGTGGGCGTGCCGTTCGCGCAGGCGAAGTGGTTCCGCGGGCGCGAGACCACGCTGCGGGCGGTGTCGACGTGCCCCGACGAGGGATGCTGCCGGCGCGCGCCGAACGGACTCGCCGAGCGCTGGTCGGGCCGCGCCTGGCCGAGTGCGCGCCTGCACGCGCACGTGCTCTCGCCGCTGCCCTCGGGCACCTTCCCGGGCGTCGACGACGCCGAGGTGTACGCCTTCCTCGAGGCCCACGCCGACCAGTAGTGGCATCCGCGGCCTGACGTCGCCTCGGCGCGCCGCCCAGCCCTGCTGCGGCACTTCGATGTGTGTCTTGCAATAGTGTGTGACACACAGTATCGTGTGACGCATGACCACTGATGAGACGACGGCCGGCCACATCCAGGAGCTGCGACGCGGCACCGTGGTGCTCGCCTGCCTCGTGCGCCTGCGCCGGCCCGACTACGGGTACGCGCTCCTCGAGTCGCTGAACGCGCTCGGCATCCTCGTCGACGCCAACACGCTCTACCCGCTCCTCCGGCGCCTCGAGAAGCAGGGCCTGCTCGTCAGCGAGTGGAACACCGACGAGGCGCGACCCCGCAAGTTCTACCGCACCAGCCCCACCGGCGAGGCCCTCGCCGAGGTCCTCACCACCGACTGGCGCCGTGTCGACGACGCCCTCACCAGACTCACCACCACAGGAGACGAACGATGACCACCCTCACCGACCGCTACGTGTGGGCCGCGGCCCGCAGCGTGCCGGAAGCCCAGCGCACCGAGCTCGAGCGCGAACTGCGCGAGCGCATCGGCGACGAGACCGACGCGCTCGTCAAGAGCGGGCGCTCGCCCATCGACGCCGAACGCGCGGCCCTCACTGAGCTCGGCGACCCGGTCGCACTCGCGGCCCGCTACGTCGACCGCCCGCTGCAGCTCATCGGTCCGCGCTATTACCTGGTGTGGTGGCGCCTGCTGAAGCTGCTCCTCGCGGTCGTGCTGCCGTTCGCGGCCCTCGGCATCGCGATCGCGAAGGCCGTGGCGGGTGCCGACATCGGCGAGATCATCGGCTCGGCGATCGGGCTCACGATCTCGGTCGCGGTGCACATCGGTTTCTGGACGACGCTGATCTTCGCCGTGCTCGAGCGCACCCCGGCCCCGGCCGGCCGGCGCGGCATCGACGCCCCATGGACGCTCGACATGCTGCCCGCCCTGCCCGAGCCCGCGAAGGCGTCTCGGCGCGGCGAGCTGATCGCCTCGGTCGTGATGCTCGTGGTGTTCGCGGGCCTCATCGTGCTCCAGCAGTTCGGCGTGCCCTGGGTGGACGACCTCGAGTCGGTGCCGCTGCTCGACCCGGCGCTGTGGAGCTTCTGGCTGCCGTACTTCCTCGGGCTGATCGTGCTCGAGATCCTCTTCGCGTTCGCCCTCTACGCCTGGGGCTGGAACTGGTGGCTCGCCGGGGCCAACCTGGTGCTCAACGTCGCGTTCGCGGTGCCGGCACTGTGGCTCTTCCTCACCGGGCAGCTCCTCAATCCGGCCGCGCTCGGCGCCATGGACTGGCCGTGGGGCGAGTCGGGCCCGATCATCGTCACCATCATCGTGGTCGTGGTCATCGCGGCCGCCGCGTGGGACGTGGTCGACGGCGGCATCAAGGCCTGGCGCGCCACGAGCGGCCGTCGCGCCGGAGTCGACTCCCAGCCCGTCGCCGCCTGACCCGACGATCCGGATGCGGCCTACTTCGGCTGCATCCGGATCGCGCCGTCGAGGCGGATCACCTCGCCGTTCAGCATCGGGTTCGCGATGATCGACCGCACGAGCGCGGCGTACTCGGCGGGGTGTCCCAGCCGGGACGGATGCGGCACCTGGGCCTCGAGGGAGGCGCGCACGTCGTCGGGCATGCCGGCCATCATGGGCGTCTCGAAGATGCCGGGCGCGATCGTCACGACACGGATGAGCAGCTTCGACAGGTCGCGGGCGATCGGCAGCGTCATGCCGGCGACCGCGGCCTTCGACGCGGAGTAGGCGGCCTGCCCGATCTGCCCGTCGAACGCCGCGACCGATGCGGTGCTCACGATGACGCCGCGCTCGGCCGTCGCCGGGCCGCCGGGCACCGACCCCTCGACGG
>NZ_JBFUCL010000262.1:0-5380 GCF_056405255.1 Agromyces sp. P1_H4
TCCCGCCGCCGACGACGCCGAGCGCGAGGTACGCCGACCTGGCCCACAGCTCGTCGCCGGCCGCGGCAGCTCGCAGCTGGACCTCGACGCCGGGGAACGCGTCGAGGCCGGCAGGGCCGGCGCCGGCGCGGTGCACACGGGCGAGCACGAACGACAGCTCGGCCGCGCCGTAGTACTCGGTGAGCCGGATGCCACTGGCCGCCGCCGCAGATCGCAGCGCGTCGCTCATGGCCGCCCCGGCGACGATCGCCGCGGGGGGAGCGGCGACGTCGTCGAGCAGTCGTGCGAGCCGGGTCGGGGTCGCGTGGACCACGGTCGCTCCGGCGACGTCGTCGGTGGCCGACGCACCGAGCCAGAGCGCGTGCAGCGCGGCGTAGAGGTGCATCGACACGTGGAGGGGACCGGTCACCGCCACGCGATCACCGGCGCCGAGGCCGGCGAGCTCGGCGAGCGGCCCGGCCGAGGCGAGCCACGACGCGTTCGTGCGCGCGACGACCCGCGGCAGCCCGGCAGAGCGCGACGAGCCCGACGTGAGCAGCGCGAGCTCGGTGCCGGGCGGCAGCTCGCCCGTGATCCGGTCGGCGTCATGCTGCGAGCCGCCGACGAGCACCGGCCGGCCCCGGTCGAGGGCGGCGAGCACGGTGCTGATCACGTGGACGGGTGGGGTGCCGACGGGGCATCCGACCGCACCATCGCCGGGTGGAAGCCGCACCCCGCCGACGAGTGCGGCGAGCTCGCCGTATCGCACGACGTCGGGGCCGAAGGCGAGCGCCACGTCGTCGGGCGCCCCGCGGAGCCAGCCGGTCATGCGCCGGTGGCGACCGCCGCGGTGCGCTGCCACGGCCACGGCTGCGGCGCGATGAGGCCCGGCCAGGCACGGTGCACGCCCTTCGCGACGAGCACCGTCACGACGACCTTCACGAGGTCGCCGGGGAGGAACACCAGGGAGCCGAGGAACGCGACGTCGATCGGGGTGCCCGTGATCGCCGCGAACACCGGCACGCCCACGAGGTAGACGGCCACGATGCCGCCGAGCGCCGTCGCGGCCAGCGCGGGCAGCACCCGATACCGGGGGAGGAGGCGTGCGGTGCACCAGCCGATGACGACGACGCCGAGGAGCCAGCCGATGAGGTAGCCCACCGAGGGGCCGACGAACACGCCGAGTCCGCCGCGGCCGCCCGAGAGCAGGGGCAGGCCCGCCGCGACGAGCGCCAGCAGGAGCAGCACCGACAGGAACCCGTTGCGCGCGCCGAGGATCGCGCCCGCGAGCATGACGCCGAGCGTCTGGAACGTGATGGGCACCGCCGTGCCGCCCACGTACAGCGCGCCCGGCAGCCCGAGGGCGGCGATGAGCGCGGCGAAGACGGCGATCTGAGCCAGGTCGGTCGCGGTGGTGCGACGGCGACGATCGGGGGCGACGGATGCCGCGGGGTCGGCGGCTGCGTCGTGCGAGGTGTGCTGGGCGGCGCTCATCGGGTCTCCCTCTCGTGGCGGATGCGGGCGTCGTGCCCGGATCTCACGCTACGAAAACGGGGGAGCGCCCCGTCGCCCTGGGCGTACAAGAATCGCCGTGCGTTTTTGGAACGGCGCAGCGGTCCCGGCCGGCGCAGCACGTCGGCGGGTCCGCGGCGCCTCAGGCGGCGCGGGCCTCGATCGTGGCGGCGGCGCCGATGGTCGGGAGGGATGCGGCATCCGACTCGGACTCGGCGACGACCACGGGGTCGGCCCAGACGACGAGCGGCGCGGGCTCCCAGCTCAGGGCGAGCGGCTCGTCCTCGGCCGGCACGACGATGGCGACCGACTCGCGCTCGTCGAGCAGGGTGCGAGTGAGTTCGGCGGCGATCTGGTGGGTCAGCATGGCGTGGAAGATGCGGTCGGTGTCGGCGTCGGTGCGACGCACGAGCGACCAGGCCCCGTTGGGACCGATGAACTCCGAGAGCCTGGCGTTCAGCAGTTCGAAGAGGTGCTCGCCCCGAAGGTCGGCCGCGGTCGCGCGCGGCTTGGGGGCGGCGGCGTGGGCGGCGGCCTGTGCGGCAAGCCTCGCTCTGCGCCAGCGGCGGAACATCGGTGGCCCCTCTCGGTGGGAACGGTCCGCACGGCTCTGGCCGGGCGGCGGGTCGTGATTTCAGTCTCTGCCCGTGCGCCGCGGATCGCGGTTGACACGCCGCAGTCGCCGGTTTGCGAGACCGGTCGAGAGGGGGATCGGGAGAGCTCCGTCGACGATGCTACTCGGTCAGCTCGGCACGCTTCGACTCGTCGGCGACGGTGCCGATCGCGATGGCCAGGCTGGCCGCCCAGGAGATCCACATGAGGAGGAGGCGCCAGTCCCGCGGGCCCGACGCGGTGGCCTTCACCACGCCGATCGCGCCGAAGATCGAGCTGATCACTGCTCCGCTGAAGAGGTACTTGCGCATGCCGCAACGCTATCGGATCGGCATCCGCCCGCCGAGGGGTTGCGCGGGACACGCCCGTACCCCTCGAGGTCGCGGTGCCGGACCGGTCAGGTTCCCGGCGGCTCGTCGGGCGGGGGCAGCGCGCCCACCGCGTCGGCCACGCGCTCCTCGTGGGAGTGCACGAGCTTCAGGCCGACGACGCAGGCGATGATGYCGGCGAGGAAGATCACCTTCAGCACGCTCGCCGACTCGCCGCCGAACGTGATGGCGTAGGTCACCGTGAGTGCGGCGCCGAGGCCCGTCCAGATGGCGTACGCGGTGCCGAGCGGGATGCCGCGCATCGCGTAGGCGAGTCCCCCCATGCTGCCGGCGAGGGCGACGAAGAACACCACCGTCGGCAGGGGCTCGGAGAATCCCTCGGAGTACCCGAGCGCGGTCGCCCAGACCGCCTCGAGGACGGCACTGATGATGAGGATCGTCCAGTACACGTCAGGCCTCCCCGACGAGCTTCAGGCCGATGACGCAGCCGATGATCCCGAGCAGGAGCAGGACCTTCACGACGCTGGCCTTCTCGCCGCCGAAGATCATCGCGTAGGCGACGGTGAGCACCGCGCCGATGCCGACCCACACCGCGTACGCGGTGCCGACGGGGATCACGGTCATGGCGAAGGCGAGCCCCGTCATGCTGAGCGCCAGCGCCACGAGGAACAGCAGCGTCGGCCAGAGCCGGCGGAAGTTCTTCGAGGCGCCGAGTGCCGTCGCCCACACCGCCTCGAGCACGCCCGACGCGATCAGGATCACCCACTCCATGCGCCACCCCCGAGCGTCACTGTAACGCTCTGCGCCCCGCCGGCGAAGGACCGGCTGTTAGCCTGAACGGATCGCGAGGGAGGGACACCCGCCACATGCACGCCCCTGATTCGGAGCGCGACGAGCTCTACGTCGACCACGTCTACGACATGATCGTGGTCTCGAACCGGCTTCCCGTCGACTACCGCGAGGGCCCAGACGGAACCACCCAGTGGAACAGCTCGCCGGGCGGCCTGGTGACCGCCCTCGAGCCGGTGATGCGCGCCGCCGACGGCGCCTGGATCGGCTGGGCGGGCGTCGCCGACCGCGAGTTCCCCCCGTTCGAGCACGACGGCATCTCGATCATCCCGGTTCCGCTCTCGGCCGACGAGCTCGAGGACTACTACGAGGGCTTCTCCAACGACACACTGTGGCCGCTCTACCACGACGTCATCGCGCCGCCGTCCTTCCACCGCGAGTGGTGGGAGGCGTACGTGCGCGTCAACCGCCGGTTCGCCGAGGCCGCCGCCCGTGCGGCATCCGACGGCGCCGTCGTCTGGGTGCAGGACTACCAATTGCAACTGGTGCCGCGGATGCTGCGCGAGAGCCGCCCCGACCTCGTGATCGGGTTCTTCAACCACATCCCGTTCCCCGCCTACGGGATCTACTCGCAGCTGCCGTGGCGGCGGCAGGTGATCGACGGACTGCTCGGGGCCGACGTGATCGGCTTCCAGCGCGCCGCCGACGCCGGCAACTTCTCGCGTGCCGTGCGCCGCCTGTTCGGCTACTCCACGCACGGCACGATCATCGACGTGCCCGACGACGGGGGCGACCCGCGCCGGGTGGTGGCGCGGCACTTCCCCATCTCGATCGACACCGCCGGGTTCGAGGAGCTCGCCCGTCGCGCGGACGTCCAGGAGCGCGCGCAGGAGATCCGCGAGAGCCTCGGCAATCCCGAGACGATCATGCTCGGCGTCGACCGGCTCGACTACACCAAGGGCATCCGGCACCGCATCAAGGCGTTCGGCGAACTGCTGCGCGATGGACGGCTCAAGGTCGAGGACGTCACGCTCGTGCAGGTGGCGAGCCCGTCGCGAGAGCGCGTCGAGACGTACCGTCAGCTCCGCGACGAGATCGAGCTCGCGGTGGGCCGGCTCAACGGCGACTACTCCACCCTCGAGCACCAGGCCATCGCCTACCTCCACCACGGCTACCCGCGCGAGGAGATGGTGGCGCTCTACCTGGCGGCCGACGTCATGCTGGTCACCGCGCTGCGCGACGGCATGAACCTCGTGGCCAAGGAGTACGTGGCCTGCCGGTTCGACGACGACGGGGTCCTGCTGCTCAGCGAGTTCACCGGGGCCTCCGATGAGCTCCGGCAGGCGGTGCTGGTGAACCCGCATGACATCGAGGGCCTGAAGGACGCGATCGTCGAGGCGACCCGGATGCCGAAGCGCGAGCGCTCCCGTCGCATGCGGGCACTGCGCAAGCGGGTGCGCGACAACGACGTGGCGCACTGGTCGGCGAGCTTCCTCGAGACGCTGACCGGCGCGGGCATCATCAAGCCCGGGGTGTCCGATCCGCTGCAGGGCGCGATCAACCGGATGGCCGGCACGGAGCGGCTGCTCGTCGCCCTCGACTTCGACGGCACCCTCGCGCCGCTCGTCGACCGGCCCGAGGACGCACGAGCGACCGACCGGGCGCGGGCGGCGATCGAACGACTCGGCGCCGCCGACGACACCCGGGTGGCCATCGTCTCCGGACGGGCCCTCGAGAGCCTCGGCCAGGTCGCCAGTCCGCCCGAGGGCACGCTCCTCAGCGGATCGCACGGGGTGGAGCTGCAGCTCGACCCCGCCGGCGTCACGATCGACCTTCGCGAGTCCGAGACGGCGAAGCTCGAACGGCTGTCGTCGATCGTCGAGGAGATCGCGTCGGGCGCCGACGGCGCGTGGATCGAGCACAAGCCGGCCGGGCTCGCCCTGCATACGCGCCGACTCACGGGCAACGCCGGCACCGCGCTGCAGCACGCGGCGCGGAACCGGGTCGAGGCCGAACTGCTCGGCATCACCGTGCGCACCGGCAAGTCGGTGCTGGAGTTCGCGGTGCGCTCGAGCGACAAGGGGGAGTCCCTGACCCGCCTGCGGCAGCACGTGGGCGCGACGGCGGTCATGTACGTGGGCGACGACGTCACCGACGAG
>NZ_JBFUCL010000263.1:0-5376 GCF_056405255.1 Agromyces sp. P1_H4
GCAAAGGCCGCGGCGCCACCCGGCGCCCCGCCCGCCGCCGCAGCGCCACCCGACGCCACCTCACCCCGTGGATGATGCTCGCCCCCGGCATCGTGCTGTTCACGGTGTTCATGGCGGCGCCGATCCTCTACACGGTCGTGCTGTCGTTCCAGAAGGAGATGGTGAAGGGGCTCGGCCTCGGCTCGGGCTCCAAGACCCGCACCTTCGCCGGGTTCGAGAACTACGTCGCCACCCTCACAGACCCCGAGTTCCTCGCGAGCGTGGGGCGCGTACTGCTCTACGGCGTCATCCTCGTGCCGACCATGCTCGGCCTCGCGCTGCTGTTCTCGCTGCTGCTCGACGCCCGCCGCACGGGCGCGAAGGGCTTCTCGCGCGTCTCGATCTTCCTGCCGTACGCCGTGCCCGCGGTGATCTCGTCGCTCCTCTGGGGCTTCCTCTACCTGCCGGCCGTCAGCCCGTTCTACTGGATCTTCGAGCAGCTCGGCTGGGACGACGTGCCCTCGCTCCTGTCTCCGGGGCTCGTCATCTTCGCGATCGCGAACATCGGCCTGTGGGGCGGCGTCGGCTTCAACATGATCGTGATGTACACGTCGCTGAAGGCCGTGCCGACCGAGATCTACGAGGCCGCACGCATCGACGGGGCATCCGAGCGCCAGATCGCCCTGCGCATCAAGGTGCCGATCATCATGCCCGCGCTCATCATGACCGCGCTCTTCTCGATGATCGCGACGCTGCAGGTGTTCGCCGAGCCGACCACCCTGCGACCGCTCACCAACAGCCTCTCGACGACGTGGTCGCCGCTCATGTACGTGTACCGCGACGCGTTCACCCGCGACGACATCTACTCGGCCGCCGCGACCTCGGTGATCATCGCCGTCGCGACGTTCGCCATCTCCTTCTTCTTCCTCCGCGTCGTGCAGCGACGCGCCTTCGGCCAGGAGGACTGAGCCGTGACCATCACCAACCAGACCCGCGCGGTCGTGCTGCCCGAGCTCACCGAGGCATCCGAGGACCGCCGCACCCTTCGTCGCGCTGGGCGTCGCGGCCGCGGAGGTGCCGGTGGTGCCGCCGGCGCAGGACGAGACCAGCGGATGCCGCTCGCCCCCGGCTCCACGGCCGTGCTGCTGCTCGGCGCGCTGTACTGCCTGCTGCCCGTCGCCTGGGTCGTCATCGCATCGACCAAGGACGCCTCGGAGCTGTTCTCCACGTTCACCTTTGCGCCGTCCACCCACCTCTGGGACAACATCGTCGAGCTCACGAACTACCGCGACGGCCTCTACTGGCGGTGGATGCTGAACACGGCCATCTATGCCGGCTTCGGTGCCATCGTGTCGACGTACGTGTCGGCCCTGTCGGGCTACGCGCTCGCGAAGTACACCTTCCCGGGCAAGGGCGTCGTCTTCAAGGTGCTGCTCATGGGCGTGCTCGTGCCCGGCGTGATCGTCGCGATCCCGCAGTACCTGCTGCTCGCGCAGGTCGGCCTCACGAACACGTACTGGTCGGTGCTGCTTCCGCAGCTCATCAGCCCCTACGGCATCTACCTCGCGCGCATCTACGCGGCGGCCGCAGTGCCCACCGACATCATCGAGTCGGCTCGCACCGAGGGGGCCCGCGAGCTGTTCATCTTCCACCGCATCGCCCTGCCGATGATGGGGCCCGGGCTCGTAACGATCTTCCTGTTCCAGTTCGTCGCCGTCTGGAACAACTTCATGCTGCCCTACATCATGCTCGGCAACGACGAGCTGTTCCCGATCACGGTCGGCCTCTCGGGGCTGCTCAACCAGGGCGCGTCGCTGCCCGCGATGTACACGCTCGTCATCACGGGCGCGCTGCTCTCGGTGATCCCGCTCATCGTGCTGTTCCTCGTGCTGCAGCGCTACTGGCGCGTCGACCTCGCGGCCGGCGCCGTGAAGGCGTGAGTGGGGCGGATGCCGCGGGCGGCGGCACCGCACGGGCTCGTTCGCCGCGCGGCGGCGCCGGCCGCACCTACACTGGCCACGTGAGCGAGCACGCGCCCAAGCGGCGACCGACGATCGAGGACGTCGCCCGTGAGTCGGGCGTCTCCCGCGGCACCGTCTCACGGGTGCTCAACGGCGGCCACTGGGTGAGCCCGACCGCCCGCGAGGCCGTCGAGCGCGCGATCAAGAAGACCGGGTACCGCATCAACCCGCACGCCAGGAACCTCGCGACCGCCCGCGCCAACTCGATCGCCTTCCTCCTCACCGAGTCGCAGGACCGCCTCTTCGAGGACCCCAACTTCTCGACGCTCATGCGCGGAGCGGCGGATGCGCTCGCCGAGCGCGACTTGCCGCTCGTGCTGCTCATGGCCGGATCCGACGACGAGCAGCGGCGCGCGACCGAGTTCATCATGGGCGGACACGTCGACGGCGCGCTGCTCGTGTCATCGCACCGCGGACGCGAGGGGTTCCTCGCCGAGCTCGTCGCCGCCGAGGTGCCCGTCGTCGCCTGCGGCGTCCCGCTCGGGTACGAGCGCCGCATCGGCTACGTCGCCGCCGACGACCTCGAGGGTGCCCGCGACCTCGTCGCCTACTTGCGGGACGCGGGTCGATCGCGGATCGCGACTATCACCGGACCGCCCGACACCTCCGGCGGCATCGGCCGCCTCGAGGGCTACCGGCAGGAACTCGGCGACACGTTCGACGAGCGTCTCGTCGCCGAGGGCGACTACTCGCGGGCGAGCGGCATCCGCGCCATGGCCGAGCTCCTCGATCGCGTGCCCGACCTCGACGCGGTCTTCGTGGCGAACGACGTGATGGCCGCCGGAGCGCTCGACGTGCTGCGGGAGCGCGGCATCCGAGTGCCCGACGACGTCGCCGTCGCGGGCTTCGACGACGCGCCCATCGCGACCCGCGTCTCACCCGAGCTCACCACGATGCGCCAGCCCTTCGAGCGCATCGCGCACGAGATGGTGCGCATGCTGCTCGACGTCATCGACGGGCGTCCGGCCGGGAGGATGACGCTGCCCACCGAGCTCGTCCGCCGCGCCTCGGCGTAGCCGCGCGGGGCCCTCAGGGCGCTGTCCCAGCGACGAAAACGCAGGATATTCCGACGTGTGGGTCCGTATACGGACTCATGTCGCCGAATCTCATGCGTTCCGTGCGCAACGGCGACGCAGAAGTCCGATTCCCGCCACCGGATGCGGCGCGCGGATGCCGCGGCGGGGTGAGGATGGAGGAATGACCCGCCGCCACGCCACGATGCCGACAGCGCTCGGCGACCTGCTCGTCGTCGCAGACGACGCCGGCCCCGACGGGCGTGGGAGCGGCGGCCTCAACGGCGTGTACTTCCCGGGCCACTGGCACCCACCGGCATCCGGAACCATCGGCGACGAGGTCGACGCGCACGGCGACGCGATCTTCGAGCGGTTCGCGGCGCAACTCGGCGAGTACCTGGCGGGCACGCGCACCGCGTTCGACCTGCCGCTGGCGCCCGACGGCGACGCCTTCCAGCACGCCGTCTGGATGATGCTGCGCGAGATCCCCTACGGCGAGACGACCTCGTACGGCGAGCTCGCCGCCCGGCTGGGCGACCGCAACCTCGCCCGCCGCGTGGGCAACGCCGTGGGGCGGAATCCGATCAGCATCGTCGTGCCGTGCCACCGCGTGGTCGGGGCCGACGGATCGCTCACCGGGTACGCGGGCGGCCTCGAGCGCAAGCGGTTCCTGCTCGAGCTCGAGGGCGCGCCCGTGGTCGCCCAGGCCCGGCTGTTCTAGCCGGTCCGCGCCTTCCCGCTCAGTCCTCGGAGATCTCGGCCACGGTCTCGGCGACCTGCGAGACCGACAGCTCGCGGGCGATGTCGGCCTGCGCGATGATGCCGACGAGGTCGTGCCCGTCGATGACCGGCAGGCGACGCACCTGGTGGTCCTGCATCACCTCGAGCGCCTCGCGGATGTCGTCGTCGGCGCCGATCGTGACGGGCTTGCCCTCGGCGAGGCTTCCCGCGGTGACGGTGTTCGGGTCGCCGCCCTCGGCGATGCACTTCACGACGATGTCGCGGTCGGTGAGCATGCCCTTCAGCCGGTTGTCGTTGCCGCAGATCGGCATCGCGCCGACATCGAGGTCGCGCAGCAGCCGCGCCGCCTCGACGAGGGTCTGGTCCTCCTTCACGCACTGGGGGTCGGGCGTCATGAGATCGCGTGCCACAGTCATCGGAGTCGTCCTTTCTCTGCGCTGTGTGCGGCATGCTACGCACGCGCCGGCGTCACCGCGCGGGGGTTGACGCAGGTGCCCGGCCGACTCGCCCCGAGGCCTACTTGCCCATGATCGTGTTCAGCGCGAGCACGATGATGAACCCGTTGAAGAAGAAGCTGAGCACCGAGTGCCAGACGACCGTCCACCGGATGCGCGGCGTCGTCTCGACGTCGTTGGGCGTGAAGCTCGTGCCCACCATGAACGCCACGTAGACGAAGTCGAGCAGCGTCGGTTCCGTCGTGTGCAGGAAGACGAGCGGCGGCTCGGATGCCGCGGCCGGGGCCGTTGCCGCGGCCGCACCGCCCGCCCGTGCCCGCCGTACCCTGCCCGGCCCCTGGTGGTACACGCGGTAGTAGATCTGCGCGAAGCCCCAGTGCAGGAATCCCCACGCGAGCAGCATCGCCCACACGCCGAAGAAGTCGATCGCGGTGCCGAAGGCGGGGTCGGATCGCAGCACGAGCAGCTCGCTCGCGGCCGAGACGCCGATGAAGCTCGACACGATGGTGATGAGCAGCGACGCCAGGCGCCCGGGCGGCCTCGTGGAGATGAGGGTCGGCGAGCTTCGCCACGAGCTGCGCGAGATGCGCCCGAGCACGATCATCCAGCCGACCATGTACGCGGTCGAGAGCAGGCACCACAGCGCGAGCGAGATGATCTGGAAGTCGGTCCCCTGGTCGGCGAACACGAACGCCATGCCCACGATGAGCACGATCCCGAGCGCCACGAGGTTCAGCACCCGGCCCGCGCTCCGGGTGGCGACGACGACCCGCGACGCCGTGGCCTCCGACATGCGCGCCTCCCCCGTGAGCCCCGAGCCCGCGACGCCGTGCGCGGCGCGTCCCCCTATGGTGCACCGGGGCGGGGCTCCGTGGCCAGAGGCGGGCGCATGTCCCGTGCGGCGGCGCGGATGCGCGGGGACCGGATGGCCGGGCGGATGCCGTGAGCGGATGCCGCGAGCGGATGCCGCGGCATCCGTCATGCTTGAACGCATGCCCGAACCCGCAGCTCCGTCGTCGCCCGAGGCCCGGGCCGCCCTCGCGGTGCTGGCCGATCGCGTGCGGCGGCGGCACGCGGCATCCGCTGGACGGGTCGTGCTCGGCATCACCGGGAGCCCGGGCGCGGGCAAGACGACGCTCGCGCAGTCGCTCGTCGCGGCGCTGAACG
>NZ_JBFUCL010000264.1:0-5374 GCF_056405255.1 Agromyces sp. P1_H4
GCCGGACGGCGCGTCGTCGCCCTCGGCGATCTCGTAGCGCTCTGCGCCGCTGGTCGCCGGGGCCGGGTATCGCGCGTCGTAGAAGACGGGCGCTCCCGTGGTGGCTGCGGCCGCGCCGACGAAGATCGCCGCGACGAGGGCGACGGCCACGCCGCCGCCGAGCAGCAGGATCTTCGTGCGCATGTCGCCTCCCCCTCGTCGACCGGCGCGCCGTTTCGCGGCACGTGCGTCCGGACATGCTAGCCGCGATCGTTGCCCCCCGAAAGGGGCACAATGGGGGACCGCCCCGGGCACGCGCTCGCCCGCCGCCCACTCGCCCGCGTGTCAGGGGGCCGGCGTCGCGGCATCCGTCGCCGRCTCGTCGCCCGCGGGCGGCGCCGACGTCACCTCGACGACCGTGTCGGCGGTCGGATGCTGCGCCCGGCTGAGGAGCACGAACGGCGCGGCCACCGCCGTGATGAGGCCGCTCCAGAGCATCGACCCCGCGTAGCCGGAGAGGTCGGCCGAGCGACCGAGGATCGGCTGGAACACCGCACCACCGGCGCTGCCGAGCAGGGAGTCGAACGAGAGCACGGTCGCGCRCTGCTTCGACGGGATCATGTCGTTGAGGTACGCGCGATGCACCGGATCGTCGACCGACGAGGCGATGCCCCATACCGCCAGGAGCACGAGGGCGACCCAGAAGTTGCTCGTGAACGAGAGCGCGACGAGCACGACGGCGCTCGAGATGGTGGCGAGGAGGATCGCGGAGGTGCGCTTGTGGAACAGCCGCCGCACGAACGGCGCCAGCACGCCGCCGACGATGCCCGCGCCCGAGAGGATCGCCGCCGCCAGGCCCGCGATGGAGTAGGCGCCCTCGTCGCCCCACAGTTCGAGCAGGTACGGCTGCAGGGCGTAGAACACGTAGATGCCGACGCCCGCCGTGAACGGGGTCGCGAGCATGAGCCAGCGCACGGGCGGGTTGCCCAGGCCGTACTTCACCGAGGCGCGCAGCACCGTGCCGGTCGCCTTGATCGGCCCCTCGCCGCGCTCGGGCGTGAATCCGAGGTCGCGCATCGTGAGCGCCGCCACGACGAACATCACGGCGAGCACGGCCCCGCGGATGAGGAACGGCACGCCGAGGTTCGTCAGCTGCGCGATCACGCCGCCGAGCACGGACCCCGCGAGCATGGCCGCACCGCCGACGATCATGGCGCGACCGAAGACGGTCTCGAGGCTGCCGTGGTACTCGGTGGCGCGCAGCGCGTCGACGAGCCAGGCGTCGACCGCTCCAGAGAAGAACGTGAACCCGAGCCCCAGCAGGATCGAGACCACCGCCCACGCCCAGAACGGTGACTCCCAGACCCACAGCAGCCAGTAGAGCACCGTGGTGACGGCGAGGGTCACGGTGCCGAGCAGGTAGGACGCGCGACGCCCGAGCGTGTCGGCCACGACGCCCGTCGGGATCTCGAAGAGGAACATGCCGGCGCTGAAGAACGCGTTCGCCGCGAACGCCTCGAGGTTGGTGAGCCCCGCGTCGAGCAGGAACAGCGTGTTGATGCCCCAGATGAACGACGCCGCAAGGGTGTTCCCGAGCGTGAGCGTGTAGTAGACCGCCTGCACGCTTCGCGGCGTCGGCGTGCGGGCCGGCCGTGTCGCCGTGGTCACGAGTCGCTCCGTTGAAGCCTCACCCGATCATCTTGCTCCGGTGTCGGGCGCGTGCCAAGAGGCGGGGCGTGCGCGCGGCGAGCCGCCGTGGCGCGGCGCGTTGACCCGGCCGGATGCCGCCGATAGCCTCCGCACATGGTGCGCTTCCTCATTCGTGCCGCGGTCTTCCTCGGCACCGCGGCCCTCGGGCTCTTCCTCGCGTCGCTGCTCATCCCCGGATTCCACGTGCACCTGGCCGGATTCCTCGTGGCGATCATCGTGTTCGCGCTCGTCCAGTGGCTCATCGAGTGGCTGGTCGCGAAGATCTTCCACCGGTCGGCGCCGACGGTCGCGGGCATCGCCGGCCTGCTGTCGACGTTCATCGCGCTCTGGATCGCCACCCTGATCACCGACGGCCTCAGCTTCGACGGGGTCGGCGCATGGATCCTCGCCGCCGTGGTCGTCTGGCTCACCACCGCGGTGCTCGGCTGGCTCGCGGCGAAGTTCCTGCTCCACGACCGGGCCGCAGCGCGCCAGCGCTGAGCATCGGCTTGCCCGACGGGGCAGTCGCGGCGAGACTTGACCATCTCCGGATGCTCCGGGGAGCCGACGAGGATCGAG
The DNA here is from genome assembly GCF_056405255.1 of Agromyces sp. P1_H4. NCBI lineage: Bacteria > Bacillati > Actinomycetota > Actinomycetes > Micrococcales > Microbacteriaceae > Agromyces > Agromyces sp. P1_H4. The sequence goes on from NZ_JBFUCL010000264.1 coordinate 2,248, forward strand.
GCGCCGTTGCCCACCATCACCAGTTCCGACGGAGTCTCGCTCAACTACGTCGAGACCGGCGACCCGGCGGCGAGACCCGTGGTGCTCATCGCCGGATTCAAGGCGTCCGCGACGAGCTGGCACTACCAGCTCAAGCCCCTCGCCCGGGCGGGCCACCGCGTGATCGCGTTCGACCGGCGCGGGCACGGCCGATCGGGCATCGGGGCGGGCGACCACACCATGGACCGGCACGGCGCCGACATCCACGACCTGCTCACGGCGCTCGAGCTCGACGACGTCACCCTCGTCGGCCAGTCGATGGGCGGCAACGCGATCTGGGCGCTCGTGCAGCAGTTCGGCTCGAGCGGCATCCGGGACATCGTCATCGTCGACCAGACGCCGAAGATGCTCAACGCCGCCGACTGGGCATACGGCTTCTACGACTACGACGACGGGAACGTCGACACGTTCTTCGCCACCGGCATCCCCGACCCCGGCCGCCATCCGGCGAAGTCCAAGGGGCTGGTGCGCATCGCCCGCGTGCTGAAGGCGATGGAGCTCCCCAAGGGCGGCAGGCCCACGTTCACCGCGGCCGAGCTCGAGCTGCTGCACGACCACGCCACCCGCGACTGGCGCGAGGTGATCGCCCGCCTCGACCGCCCCGCGTTCTTCATCGCGGGCGCCGAGAGCGAGTTCTGGCCGGCTGAGCACGCCGCGGCATCCGCTGCCCTGAACCCGGCCGCCACCTCGATCGTCATCGAGCGCGACGGCCACGCGGCCAACATCGAGCAGCCGCAGAAGTTCAACGACGCGCTGCTCGGCTACCTGGGGCACTGACCGCTCACTGCCGCTGGCGCACCCACTCGCGCGCGTCGCGGTGCGCGTGGTGCACGGCCTCGCCGATCCACTCCGAGCTCGTGTACACGCGATCGGCTCCGATCCGCTCGAGCAGGCCGCCCACGGCGAGCAGCTCGCGCACGCGGTCGCCGGTGACCACGAGCCACAGCGACGAGTCGTGCGCCTCGAGATCGTCGAGGTAGCGCTCGAGCACCGCCACCGACGACAGGCCCAGCTCGTCGATGCCACGGAGGCGCAGGATGACCGCCGAGCCCCGCGAGTCGTCGGCGACCGCCGGCAGTTGCGCCTCGAACACCGGCGCGCTCGCGTAGAACAGGTTGCCGTAGGGCTGCAGCACCACGACATCGTGCGGGGGAACGGTGGCGACGGGGTCGATCTCGCGCATCCGGCCGTCGTCGTGGAACTCGAGCTGGCGCACGCGCAGGCGATTCGACTGCTGCGCGACGAACAGGATGATGCCGAGACCGACGCCGACGAGCACCGCGAACTGCAGAGGGATGAGCAGGGTCAGCACGAACGTGACCGCCATGACGGCCGCCTGCAGCGCACCGGTCTTCATCACCGAGACGATGCGCGCCGGCTTGATCGCGCCGGCGCCGACGACCATCAGCAGGCCCGCGAGGGCGGGCATTGCGACGAGCGCGACGACGCCCGACGCGACGAGGATGACGAGCGTCATCACGATCGCCGCGATGAAGAGCGCCAGGCGGGTGCGCGCGCCGGCCGCTCGCACGAGTGACGATGCCGACATCGAGCCGCCGACGGGCATGCCCCGGAACACGCCGGCGACGATGCTGCCGAGCCCCTGGGCGACGAAGTTGCGTGAGGCGTCCGCCGGCTTGCCGTCGGCGTTCGGAACGGCTCCGGCGACGGCCGCGCCCTGCACCAGCCCCACGAACGCGAGCGACAGGGCCGGCAGGGTCAGGTAGGCCAGGTCGCCGAAGGTGGGCAGGACCGGGGCCGGAAGCCCGGTGGGCACATCGGCGACGTCGCCCACCGTCAGCACGTCCCAGCCGAACACGAAGGTGAACAGGGCGGCGAGCGCCGACCCCAAGACGATCGCCACGACGAGACCGAGCGAGCGGAGCCGCGTCCGCGTCAGCACCACGATGAGGGCGATCGTCACGAGCCCGACGGTGAGCGTGGGCAGGTCGATCAGCCAGAAGTGGGTCACGGTGTCGAAGGCCCGCAACACGCGGTTCGCGCCGAGCCCGGTGTACCCCGTGAGGTTCGTCAGCTGCCCGAGGATGATGTTGACGCCGACGGCGGTCACGAAGCCCACCATCACCGCGGTCGGCACGAAGCGCAGCATCCGCCCGCCCTTGAGCACGCCGGCGATGATCATGAAGACGCCCGTGAGCATGGCGAGCGTGAAGAGGCCGCGATCCGGGTCGGGCAGCGCGCCGAGGTCGGTGTCCGAGACGATGAGGGCCATCGCCCCCGTGGCCTGCACGGCCATGAACGTGCTGCTCGTGAGCACGGCGGCGCCGGCCATGCCGAACAGGAACGCGTAGATGCCGGCGACCGGGTTGACGCCCGCGAGCAGTCCGATGGCCAGCCCGTCGGGCACGCTCTCGATGCCGAGGATGGTGCCGGCGAGCGCGTCCTTGCCGAGCGTCTCGCGGCGGAACACCGAGCGCACGCGGCGCCACCACGCGGCGAAGGCGGGCACGCGGGGCGGCGCGTTCGTCATGGACCCGACCCTAGCCCCGCCGCTCCCGCCGCGACAGGTGCGCGACGCCGCTACGCCGGGAACGCCTTGCCGGGGTTCAGCGTGCCGAGGGGATCGAGCGCCTGCTTGATCGCCGCGTGGAGTGCGATCACCCGCGGGCCGAGCTCCTCCGCGGCGCCCGGGAGCTTCAGCAGGCCCACGCCGTGCTCGCCGGTCACCGTGCCGCCGAGCTCGCGGCAGTCGTCGACGATGCGGTCGAACGCGAGCTTCGCCCTGGCCTTCGCGGCCTCGTCGCCGTCGGGCGCGATGATCAGCGGATGCAGGTTGCCGTCGCCCGCGTGCGCGATGTTCGCGATCACCACGTCGTGCGCCTCCGCGGTCGCCTGGATCCGCGACAGCATCTCGGGCACCGCGCCGCGCGGCACGCAGATGTCCTCGGTGAGCACCGGCCCCAGCCGCTCGAGCGCCGGGTAGGCGAGCCGGCGCGCGAGGAACAGGCGGTCGATCTCGGCGGCGTCGACCGCCCGCTCGACGGCGACGGCACCGGCATCCGCCATGATGCGAGCCACGGATGCCGCGAGCTCGTCGCCCACCGCACCGACCTCGTCGACCTTGGCG
>NZ_JBFUCL010000265.1:0-5338 GCF_056405255.1 Agromyces sp. P1_H4
CTCCACCATGGTGCTGCGGGACGCGCCCGACACGGCCGACGGTCGCCTCAGCGACGAGGCGATCGAGTTCGTACGCCTCGTGCGCTCGGGCGAGCTGGCGCAGGCGGATGCCGCGGCCTGGGTGCGTCGCCGGCTCTGCGGCGCGTAGCTCAGCCGGCGGCGAGCACCGCGTCGAGGCTCTCGCGCACGATCGCGAGGCCGCGGCTGAGTTCGTCCTCGGTGATCGTGAGCGACGGCAGGAACTTCAGCACCTCGTCGTGGGCGCCCGACGTCTCGATCACGAGGCCGCGCGTGAACGCCTCCTTCGAGATGCGGCCGGCCAGGGTGCGGTCGCCGTCACAGGCGAGGCCGTACATCAGGCCGCGGCCGCGCACGACGAACGCCTGGGCGGGGTGATCGGCGGCGATGGCCTCGAGCTCGGCGCGCAGCATCCGGGACTTCGCGGCGATGGCGTCGGTGAACGCGGCATCCGCCCAGTAGGTCTCGAGCGCGACGCGCGACGACACGAAGGCGAGGTTGTTGCCGCGGAACGTGCCGGTGTGCTGCCCGGGCTTCCACACGTCGACCTCGGGGCGCAGGAGCACGAGCGACATGGGCAGCCCCGAGCCCGAGATGGACTTCGAGATGGTCACGATGTCGGGCACGATGCCCGACTCCTCGAACGCGAAGAACGCGCCGGTGCGGCCGACGCCGGCCTGGATCTCGTCGAGGATGAGCAGGATGCCGCGCTCGGCCGTGATCGCGCGCAGGCGCTGCAGCCACGCGGCGCTCGCCACGTTGATGCCGCCCTCGCCCTGCACCGCCTCGACGATGACCGCCGCCGGCAGGTCGAGGCCCGAGCCCGGGTCGTCGAGCATCTTCTCGAACAGGTCGAGCGTGTCGACGCCGGCGCCGAGGTAGCCGTCGTAGGGCAGGCGCGCGATGTCGTCGAGCCCGGTGCCCGCGCCGCCGCGGTAGTGGCTGTTGCCCGTCGCGGCGAGCGCGCCGAGGCTGAGGCCGTGGAACGCGTTCGTGAACGCGACCACCGTGGAGCGCCCGGTCGCCTGGCGTGCGACCTTGAGCGCGGCCTCGACGGCGTTGGCGCCGGTCGGCCCCGTGAACTGCAGCTTGTGGTCGAGTCCGCGGGGCGCGAGCACGAGCTGTTCGAACGCCTCGATGAACGCGCGCTTCGCCGAGGTGGCCATGTCGAGCCCGTGGATGATGCCGTCGCGCTCGAGGTACTCGATGAGCGCCCGCGTGAACGCCGGGTTGTTGTGCCCGTAGTTGAGCACGCCGGCGCCCGCGAAGAAGTCGAGGTACTCGCGGCCGTCGGCGTCGACGAGGGTGGAGCCGGTGGCGCGGTCGAACACGGTCGGGAATGCGCGGACGTACCCGCGCACCTCGGACTCGCGACGGTCGAAGACGTCAAGGGCGGTTTCGCTGCTGATGGCGCTGCTCATGGCAGGCGGCTCCTCTCGAGAGGCGACGATGGCGGTGCATCGACCCTACGTCCTCCGGATGGGCGTCTGGTGCATGCGGACAGGCCCGCGCTCGCGCGTACCCAGCCAGGCAGCGGATGCCGCCCGGTAAAGTTGGCCGTTCGCGTCATCCGCACCCGCACCACACCCTCCTCCTCCGAACGCAAGGACCTTCCGTGAGCCTGATCCGCCTGAACGACGTGAGCATGGAGTTCGACGGGCGGCCGGTGCTTCGGGAGGCCTTCCTGAAGCTGCGGGCGGGCGACCGCATCGGCCTCATCGGCAAGAACGGCACGGGCAAGACGACATTCCTCGAGCTCGTGCTCGGGCGGCGCGAGCCCACCAGCGGCACCGTCGACGTGACGCTGGGCACCACGATCGGGTACTTCTCGCAGTTCTCCGAACTCGACGGCGAGCAGTCGACGTACGAGACCCTCAGCGCCCACTTCACGGCGGTGCACGAGACGCAGGCGCGCCTCGACGAGATCGGCCTGCAGCTGGCCGAGCCGATGACGGATGCCGCGATGACGGCGTTGCTCGTCGAGCAGGGCGAGCTGTTCGAGCGCATGGACCACGTCGGCGGCTGGACGTACGAGAACACGATCGACACCGTGCTCACGAGCCTCGGATTCGACGAGGAGCGGCGGCACCTCCCCGTCGACCGGCTGTCTGGCGGGTGGCGCAACCGCGCCGCGCTCGCGCAGATCCTCGTGCAGGCGCCCGACGTGCTGCTGCTCGACGAGCCGACCAACTTCCTCGACCTCGACGGCGTGCGCTGGATCGAGGGGTGGCTCGGCGGCTTCGCGGGCGCCGTGCTCGTGGTCTCCCACGACCGGCAGTTCCTCGACGGCGTCGTCGACCGCATCGTCGAGATCGAGAACCACCGACTTCAGGAATATGAAGGAAACTACTCCGCGTACGTGCACGCCAAGCAGTCGCGGCTGAAGATGCTCGAGCGCCAGTTCGCGCACGAGGAGGAGCTGCTCGCCTACGAGCAGGCCGCCTCCACCGCCCGCCGCGAGGCCGCGCGCAACCCGTCGAACGCGGTCGCGCGCCGGCTCGCCGACATCAAGAAGCGGCAGGCGCCCCGCCCGATCGACCAGATCATCACCTCGATCTACGACGGCCTGCGGGTCAGCAACGACCTGCTCACGGTGACCGGCCTGTCGAAGGGCTTCAACGGCACGCCGCTGTTCGAGGGCCTGTCGTTCGACCTGCAGCGCGGCGACCGCGTTGCGGTGCTCGGCTCGAACGGGTCGGGCAAGTCGACGCTGCTCGACGTGCTCACCGGCGAGACCGAAGCGGATGCCGGCACCGTGCGCTGGGCGAAGGGCGCCAGGTTCGTGTCGTACAACGCGGTGTACGCCGAGCTCGACCTCGACGACACCGTGGGGCACGCGGTGAACGCGTACCCCGACTCCCTCGCGTTCACGGCGACGAAGAAGAGCGTCAACCGGTTCCTGGCGATGCTGCAGTTCTCCGACGCCGACCTGCAGCAGAAGATCGGCACCCTCTCGGGCGGCCAGCGCGCCCGCGTGGCGATCGCCCAGTGCCTGCTCTCGGGGGCGGCGGTGATCGTGCTCGACGAGCCGACGAACCATCTCGACATCACGTCGACCCAGGTGATGGAGCGCGCGCTGACGCACTTCCCGGGCGCCGTCATCGTCGTGTCGCACGACCGCTTCTTCGTCGACAAGCTCGCCGACCGGCTGCTCGTGTTCGACGGAACGCCCACCGTGCGCGAGACGGCGGCGACCGGCGCGCTCTGACGCACCGGCTGCGCCCTGCGGATGCGGCCGCGCCGCGGCATCCGTCGGTCGCCGTCGAATTCGCAGGATGAGCGGCGGCTGAGCCGCGATCCGGCGGGTACGCGGGCGCTCATCCTGCATACTCGGCCTGCTGGGTCGCGGCATCCGCTGCACCGCGATTCCGCATGAGAATCCGACCGATCGCCGCCCTACGGCGGCCATCCACCGGATCATCATGCATTGGCCGACCTGTAGCAACCGACATGAAAACCTTCCTTGACAAATAAACTTGTCGGTAGGACCATTGAAACGTGAGCAGGACTCGGAGACATCCCTTCGGCGCAGGCTCACCCCGACACGGAGGTCGATCATGCGAACGGTGACCCTCGGAATGAACGTGTCCCTCGACGGATACGTCGCCACCGACGACGGAGGGCTCGACTGGGTCTTCCCGAACTTCAGCCCCGAGCTCATGGCGTCGACGCAGCAGCTGCTCGGCGGGCTCGAAACGATGCTCATGGGCCGCAAGAACTACGAGGGCCAGGCCGAGACCTGGGCCAACGCCGAGGGTCCCATCGCCGAGGTGATGAACTCGGTCCACAAGGTCGTCTTCTCCACCACGCTCACGCAGGCCGAGTGGAGCAACTCGACGGTCGCGACGGCCGCCCCCGAGGAGGAGATCCCGCGGCTGAAGTCGCTGCCCGGCGGGCCGATCGGCACGGCGGGTGGCGCGGCATTCGCGCAGTACCTCTCGTCGCACGGGCTCATCGACGAGTATCGCCTCACCGTGCACCCGGTCGTGCTCGGCAGCGGCCTGCCGCTCTTCACGACGCGCATCGCGTTCGACCTGGTCGACTCGGTCGACTACCCGAACGGCGTGGTGGTGCGCACGCTGCGGCCCAAGCCCGCCGCGTCATGACCACAGCTGCCGCTCCCGCAGTGCCCGTCGTGCCCGCGGCACCTGCCGCACCCGTCGAGGTGATCGCCATCGAAGACACGGATGCCGCGATCGCCTCGCTCGATCCGATCCGCTCGCGGCTCCTCGCCGAACTGGCCGAGCCCAACTCGGCGACGACCCTCGGCGCCATCCTCGGCCTGCCCCGGCAGAAGGTGAACTACCACCTCCGCACCCTCGAGGAACGAGGACTCATCGAGCTCGTCGAGGAGCGCAAGAAGGGCAACGTCGTCGAGCGCGTGATGCAGGCGACCGCGACGTCATACGTCATCAGCCCCGCCGCGCTCGCGGCCGTGCGGCCCGATCCGTCGCGCTCGCCCGACCGGCTCTCGGCGCGGTGGCTGCTGTCGCTCGCCGCCCGGCTCGTGCAGGACGTCGGGGCACTCATCACCGGGGCCACGCGCGAGCAGAAGACGCTCGCCACGTTCGCCCTCGAWGGCGAGATCCGATTCGCCTCGGCAGCCGCCCGCGCGGCATTCGCCGAGGAGCTCGCCGGCGCCGCTCTGGCGCTCGTGAGCAAGTACCACGACGAGTCCGCCGCGCGCGGGCGCGACTACCGTCTGGTGGTGGCGCTGCATCCGAGCACCGAGCCGCGCAGCGCAGTGGGAGCCGAACCGACCAGGAAGGACGGCTGACGGATGTCGCACCGCTTCGAGGAGCCCGCCGAGTACGAGTTCGACCTCGCCCCGGAGACCGTGTGGGAGGCGATCGCCACCGGGCCGGGCCTCAGCTCGTGGTTCATGGGCGCGACCGAGGTCGACCGCGAGCAGGGCGTGGTGCGCACGACCATGGGCAGCTACGCCCAGGAGTCCTCGATCGTGGCCGACGAGCCGGGCCGGCGCTTCGCGTTCCGCGGCGCCGAGAGCCCTGACGGCCGGTTCTTCGCGATGGAGTTCCTCGTCGAGGCGCGCACGTCGGGCAGCACGGTGCTGCGCATCGTGTCGAGCGGGTTCCTGCCCGGCGACGACTGGGAGGACGAGTACGAGGCGATGCTCGCGGGCGGGCGGATGTACCGCCACACGCTCGTCGAGTACCTCACCCACTTCACGGGCCGCCCGGGCATCGCCGTGACGGCGTCCGCGCCCTTCGGCGACAACGACCGCCGCTGGGCGGCGATGCTGGCCGACCTGGGCGTCGATCACGGCGTCGGCCGTGACCTCGGCGGCGAGGCATCCGCC
>NZ_JBFUCL010000266.1:0-5317 GCF_056405255.1 Agromyces sp. P1_H4
CGCCGGCACCGTCCGGCGCAGCCGGAACCCGAGCGCGACCGCGACGAGCGCGCAGGCGACGCCGACGGCGCCCACGGCGACGGGAAGGCCGCCGAGCGCCGCCACGAGCGCGCCGACCAGGATCGGCGTGAGGAACTGCCCGAAGAAGAACGCGGCGTTCCACCAGCCGGTCGAACGGCCCCGTTCCTCGAAGCGCACGCCGGCGAGTGCCCACGTGAGCATCGACGGCAGCAGCACGCCCGATCCGAAGCCCGCGATGATCGCACCGATCACGACACCGGCGACACCGCCGACCGCCCAGATCACGAGCATGCCGAGGGCCTGCAGGCCGAATGCGAGGGGCAGCACGAACCGGTGCCCGCGCCGCACGAGGCGCGGGAAGCTGAACGCGCCCGCCGCCGTGACGAGGGACGCGCCCGCGGCGACCGCGCCGATCGTCGCGGTGTCGGCGGCGTCCACGCCGTTCTCGACGAGGAGGTAGCTCGTCTCGATGAGCATGACGTAGAAGGTGAACCCGCCGAACAGCGCGACGACGAGCGGGAGGCGCAGGTGGCGCCACGGCACCGGCACGCGACCCGCCGCGGCGACGTGCGCGTCGGTCGTGTCGGCCCGGCTCGGCTCCCAGAGCAGGAAGATCATCGGCACGGCGATGACGAGGCTGATCGCGTACACCCAGAACGGCGTGTGCCAGCCGCCGACGCCGAGCGCGCCGCCGAGCACGATGAAGACGGTCGCGGCCAGGGTCGTCGCCACGGTCTGCAGGCCGAGGTACCTGTTGCGCTGCCGCTCCTCGTGGAAGTAGTCGACGATGAGCGTGGTGCACACGGTCATGATCGCCGCCTCGGTGATGCCGACGCCGACCCTGGTGAGCAGGATGAGCTGCAGCGACTCGAGGTACGCGGGCGCCGTGCCGACGAACGCGTACGCCACCATCGCGATGATGAGCAGGCGCTTGCGGCCCAGGCGGTCGACGATCTGCCCGGCGAACGGCGCGAAGATCGCGATCATGAGCGCCGGGATCGCGACGATCATCGGCACGAGCACCTCCGCGCCGGGCTGGTCGCCGAAGACCGCCGAGAGCTGCGGCAGGATCGGCGTGATCAGCACCGCGCCGAGCACGGGCAGGCAACTGCCGGCGAGCAGCAGGATCGCCTGCCAGATGCCCGCCTTCCGGGCTGCTGCGGCGCGGGGCGCCTGGACCGATGAGTTCGTCATTGAATCTCCTTGGGGGTGGGGGTGGGGGTGACGCGTCCGTCAGGGACGGGTCCGTGGCCTCCGGCGAGCCGGAGGGACGTCGGGGACCGGAACGGCTGCTCCGATGGTGTTGCGGATCTCGCCGATGCCCTCGACGCGCATGACGACCTCGTCGCCCGTGGCGAGCGGCGGCGGGGTGAGCTCGCCCGCCCGGCCCCAGAGCTCGGCGAGGCATCCGCCGTTGCCCGCGGTGCCCGAGCCGAGCACGTCGCCGGGCACGACCCGCGAGTCGCGCGACGCGTAGGCGACCAGGTCACCGAAGGGCCAGCCCATGTTCGAGAGCAGGTCGACGCCGACCCGCTCGCCGTTGACGAGGACCTCCATGCCGATCGGCAGGAACCCCTCGTCGTCGAGGCGTCCGTCGAACTCGTCGGCGGTGACGATCCAGGGCCCGAGCGTCGTCGCGAAGTCCTTGCCCTTCGCCGGCCCGAGGCGCACCTTCATCTCGCGAGCCTGGACGTCGCGGGCCGACCAGTCGTTGAAGATCGTGTACCCGAAGATGTGGCCGGCAGCGTCGGCGGGCGACAGGTCGCGCCCGTCGGAGCCCGCGACGCCGCCGATCACCGCGCCCACCTCGAGCTCGAAGTCGAGCCGCTCGGTCCTCGGCGGTCGCACCTCGGCGCCGGTGGCGACGATCGAATGCGGGTTCGTGAAGTAGAACGTCGGGAACTCGTACCACTCGTCGACCACGTGGCTCGCGCCGTCGATCGACGCGGTCACCCCCTCGACGTGCTCCTCGAACGCCACGAAGTCACGCACGCTCGCGGGCACGAGCGGCGCGAGCAACTCCACCTCGGCGAGCGGCACGGATGCCGCGGCGTCGACCTCCGCGGCCAGCGCGGGTAGCTCCGCGAGCCCGGCGGCGAGCACCTCGGCCACGGTCAGTCCGCGTGGGAACGGCACGACGCCGTCGCCGAGCACGAATCCCTCACCGAGGGCGCCGTCGTGGCGCCAGCGTGCGATCCTCACGCGATCGCCCGCCCGCGAAGCGCCGCGGCGAACAGCTCGGCGGCGTTGCCCGACAGGATGGCGCGCTCGTCGGCCTCGGGCAGCTGGGCCTCGCGGACGCGCTCGATGGGGTCGTCGACGCCCATGTCGAACGGGTAGTCCGTGCCGAGCAGCACCCGGTCGGCACCCGCGGCGTCCACCAGCGCGCGGAGGGCGCCCGGCGTGTGCACGAGCGAGTCGAAGCGCAGGCGACGAAGGTACGACGACGGCAGGTCGCGGCATCCGTGCGCCTCTGGACGTACCGACCACGCGTGGTCGGAGCGACCGAGGAACGTGGGCAGGTACCCGCCGCCGTGCGCCGCGACGAGTCGCAGGTTCGGATGCCGGTCGAGCACGCCCGAGAAGATGAGGTGCGAGAGCGCGACCGCGTTCTCGACGGGCTGGCCAACCGTGTTCGAGAGGTAGTAGCGGTCGAGGCGCTCGTCGAGGCTGCAGCCGAACGGGTGCAGGAACACGATCGCGTCGAGCTCCTCGGCCCGGGCCCAGAGCGGCTCGAGCCGCTCGTCGCTGAGCTCCACGTCGCCCGCGAACGACGAGAGCTCGACACCGGCGAGCCCGCGCTCCACCACGGCGTCGTCGAGGGCCTCGACGATGCGCAGCGGATGCTGCAGCGGCACGAGTCCGAGCCCGAGCAGCCGGTCGGGCGCGCCCGCCACGTGCTCGGCGATCGCGCGGTTCGCCTCGGCGGCGGCCCAGACCGCGAGCTCCTCGCCGGCCCACGGATAGTAGTGCGACGGCGACGGAGAGACGACCTGCACGTCGACGCCCTGCCGGTCCATCTCGCCGAGGCGCGCGTCGAGCGACGTGAGCAGCGGCATCCGCTCGCCGATCATGCGACCGGATGCGGCGAGGCTCTCGGGTCCGTTGCGGCGGGCCTCGAGGGCCTGCGCCGCGGCGAAGCCCTCGGCGTCGCGAGCGGCGACGGCCTGCTGCAGCGCAGGCAGCAGCAGGTGGGCGTGCACGTCGACGATCGGCTCGGCGCGGTCCGTCCGGCCGCGCGCCGGCTCGGTGCGGTCTGCGGCGCTCATGCCGGCTCGCTCACGAGCATCGCGATGCGGCGCATCAGGCCGGGCACGTCGGCGTCCTGCACATGGTCGATCTGCCACTGGCCGAGCTGCACGGATGCCTCGACGACCTCGGTCGCGCGCGGCAGGCGCCGCGCGTGGAAGGCATCCCAGAGCGACTGGTCGACCGCGTCGCGGGCCAGCAGCAGCTCGGAGAGCACGAGCGCGTCCTCGGCCGCCTGGGCCGCACCCTGCGCGATGGTGGGCGGGCAGCTGTGCGCCGCCTCGCCGATGAGCACGACGCGGCCGCGGTTCCACGCGTCGGGCACGACGTGCTTCGTGAACCATGTGTAGTTCACCCGGGACGCGTCGTCGAGCGACTCGCGGATCTCGTTCCACGGGCCGCCGTAGGCCAGCGACAGCTCCTTCATCACCTCCACGCCCTCTTCGGGCGAGAGCAGGTGCCGATCCTGGGCCGGCTCGACGAGGTAGGCGTACATCATCTCCTCGCTCGTCGGGCAGTACCCCGCGATGTAGACCGGGCCGCCGTAGTAGAGGTCGGTCTGCGTGACGTCCTTCGGGCGTGGCACGAACGCGCGCCAGATGCCCATGCCGGTGCGCTCGGGCTCGACCTCGACGCCGAGCTGCTTCCGGATGTCGGAGTGCAGGCCGTCGGCGCCGATGAGCAGGTCGTAGCGACCGGTCGACCCATCGCTGAGCGTCACGTCGACGCCGTCGGCGTCCTGCGTGAAGGCCGCCACCGTGGTGCCGTAGTGGATGCGGGCGCCGAGCTCGGTGGCCCGGTCGGCGAGGATCCGCGCGAGGTCGGGGCGATACATGCCCGCGACCGCCGGGTACTCGGGGCCGCCGGTCCGCGCGTCGGGGATCTGCGCGATGACGGGCGCGTCGGGGCCGGGGGCGCGCAGGCCGGTCTGGTCGAAGGAGTAGCCGGCCTCCCGCACCTGGTCCCACACCCCGAGCCGGTCGAACACGCGCAGGGCGTTGCCCTGGAGGGTGATGCCCGAGCCGAGCGCGGAGAGGTCGGGCTTCCGCTCGAAGACGTCGACGTCGACGCCTCCCTCGGCGAGCAGGATGGCGGCGGTGGCTCCGGCCACGCCGGAGCCGACGATGGCGACACGGGAGACTGCGGACATCGGTGGGTCCCTTCGTTGGGGTTCTGGTCTACTTCGTTCGGGTCTACTTCAGGGCGATGGGGTTCACCGGCGAACCCACCGCACCCGTGATCGGCAGCGGCGGCGCGACGAGCAGGAACTCGTAGCATCCGTCGGCGGCGCAGTCGGCGGCGAGCGCCTCGAGGTCCCACATCTCGCCGATGGTCAGGCCGAGGTTCGGGATGACGACCTGGTGCAGCGGCTGGAACGCGTCGTCGAACTCGTTGGGCCGCACCTCGAAGCCCCACGTGTCGGTGGCGACTGCGGCGATCTCGGTGCGGTGCAGCCAGCCGGCGGTCGTGAAGGAGAGGCCGGCGCTCGGGCCGCCGGCGTAGCCGTTCCAGCCCTCGCGGAGTGCCCGAGCGTAGCGGCCGGTGCGCACGAGCACGAGGTCGCCGCGGCCGACGGCGCTCGTCGCGCCCTGCGCGGAGATGCATGCCTCGAGCTCGGCGGTCGTGATGGCGTAGCCGTCGGGCAGCTCGCCGACGGCCCCGTTGTCGGCGTCGTCGTCGGCGGGCTCGGGCCGCAGGAAGCGGCCCAGGTCGAGCAGCACGCCGCGGCCCACGATGGCGGATGCCGCGTGCTCGATGCCCGTGACGAGGTCGCCGTCGCTCGTCACCACGGATCCGGCCGGGCGGCCGTTCCACGCCATGCCGCGATCGAAGATGTGCCCGAGGCCGTCCCACTGGGTCGAGCACTGCAGCGGCATCGCGACGACGTCGTCGGCGCCCCCGATGCCGTGCGGGAAGCCCTGGGTGCCGGCCGCGGCATCCGTGCCCGTGTCGAGCATGGTGTGCACCGGGTTCGTGCGGCGGCGCCAGCCCTGCTGCGGGCCGTTCATGTCGAACGGCTGCGACAGCGAGAAGCTCGCCCCGCGGC
>NZ_JBFUCL010000267.1:0-5272 GCF_056405255.1 Agromyces sp. P1_H4
GGGCGGCATCGCCTACGCGGGCGCCCTGCTGCCGAGCCAGCTCGCGGCGCTCGCCGATCCGTCGGCCGCCAACGTGCGCACGGCGACTCGCGCCGGCATCGGCGCGATGATCCCGTTGCAGGCGACGCTCGTCGCCCGCACCGGCGCGGTCGTTCCGGCGGCCGCCATCGGCGCGCTCGACCTCGTCCGCCGTGCGCTCGCCGCGCGGCGTCGGGCGGGTGACGTCACATGACGATCGCCCTCGGCGACACCGCGCACGCCACCGGACCGCTGCCCGGCGCCGGCTTCGTGCTCGGCTACGGCACCAACGGCTTCACGGACCACCCGCTCGAGGCCGCACTGCGGGTGCTCGAGTCGAACGGATACGGCGCCCTGGCGCTCACCCTGGGGCATCCGCACCTCGACCCCTTCGCCGAGGACGCCGACCTCCGCGCGGCGCACCTCCGCGACCGCCTCGACGAGCTGGGCTGGCGGGTCGTGGTGGAGACCGGCACCAGGTACCTGCTCGATCCCTACGCCAAGCACCGCCCCACCCTCGTCGACGAGTACGCGGCCGCGCGCCTCCGGTTCCTCCGCCGTGCCGTCGACCTCGCGGCGATCCTGCGCGCCGACTGCGTCTCGTTGTGGTCGGGCGTGCTTCCCGAGGGCGTCGACGCCGACGAGGGCTGGCGTCGGCTCGTGCCGCGCATGCGCGAGATCGTCGCGTACGCGGAGGCGTCCGGGGTCACCCTCGGCTTCGAGCCCGAACCCGGCATGCTCGTCGAGACCGTCGCCGATGCCCTGCGCCTGCGCGAGCAGCTCGGATCACCCGACGTGCTCGGCATCACCGTCGACCTCGGGCACTGCGTCGTCGTCGAGCCCGACGGAGTCGTCGGCGCGCTTCGCGCCGCGGGCGACCTGCTCGTGAACGTCCAGGTCGACGACATGCTGCCCGAGGCCCACGAGCACCTCGAGCTCGGTCGCGGCCGCCTCGACCTCGCCGCGTCGCTCGCGACGCTGGAGGAGATCGACTACCGGGGCGTCGCTGCCGTCGAGTTGCCACGGCACGCGCACGACGCCCCGGGCGTCGCCGCGCGGAGCATGCAGGCCATCCACGACGCATGGAGGGAACGATGACGATCGACTGGACCACCACCGCCGTCCGCGAGGTGATCGCAGAGCCGCAGCGCATCGTCGTGCTGTTCCCCGCGGCCGGCCGCGCGGTCGGGCGCGCACCGATCGAGCCTGCGACCGATCCGCTCGGCCTCCGGCACGGCACGGTCGACGACCGGGCGCGCGCCGATCTCGTGGTCGCGATGCTGAGGGTGCTGCCGCCAGGCGAGGCCGCCGCGCAGCTCGCCGACCTCTACCGGTACGGCGACGATGCCGAGCGCCGGGGCGTGCTGTGCGGCCTGAACGTCGCGCCCCGTGTCGGGCCCGAGGCGGTGACGGTCGGCGTCGAGCTCGTCGCCGACGCACTCCGCACGAACGACCCCCGCCTCGTCGCCGCCGCGCTCGGCGCGTTCGCCGCGGCGCACCTCGACCAGCACGGCTGGCGTCACGGGGTGCTCAAGGCGCTGTTCATGGACATCCCGCTCGACGTCGTGGCCGACCTCGACCGCCGCGTCGACCCCGAGCTCGCCCGCATGGCCGCCGCGCTCATCGCCGAACGGCGGGCCGCCGGGCGCACGGTGAGCGACGACATGACGGCCCTCGCCACCACCACGACCACCGACCCAGGAGCCTGAGCATGCGAATCTTCGATCCCCACATCCACATGAGCGCGCGCACCACCGACGACTACGTCGCCATGTACGAGTCGGGCGTGCGCGCGGTCGTCGAGCCGTCGTTCTGGCTCGGCCAGCCGCGCACGAGCGTCGGCAGCTTCGTCGACTACTTCGACGCGCTGATCGGCTGGGAGCGGTTCCGCGCCGCGCAGTACGGCATCCGCCACCACTGCACCATCGGCCTCAACCCGAAGGAGGCGAACGATCCGCGCTGCCGCGAGGTGCTCGCGGTGCTTCCCCGCTACCTCGCGAAAGACGGCGTGGTCGCCGTCGGCGAACTCGGCTACGACTCGATGACGCCCGAGGAGGAGGAGGTCTTCGCGACCCAGCTCGCGCTCGCCCGCGACGTCGGCCTCCCGGCCGTCGTGCACACGCCGCACCGCGACAAGGCCGCCGGCACGACGCGCACGCTCGACGTGGTGCGCGAGTCGGGCATCGGCCCCGAGCGGGTCGTGGTCGACCACCTCAACGAGACCACGGTCGCCGAGGTCGCGGCATCCGGGTGCTGGATGGGCTTCTCCATCTATCCGCACACCAAGATGGACGAGCATCGCATGGTCGCGATCCTGCGCGAATACGGCACGGAGCGGATGCTGGTGAACTCCGCCGCGGACTGGGGCCAGTCCGATCCCCTGAAGACCCGGAAGACCGCCGAGGCCATGCTCGACGCCGGCTTCACCGAGCACGACGTCGACGTCGTGCTCTGGCAGAACCCCGTCGCCTTCTACGGGCAGAGCGGGCGACTGCACCTCGACCCGGTCCCGGGGTTCGTCGAGCACGAGCCGCTCGTCCCGGCGACATTCGAGGGCAACTCCGTGCTGCGGGGGGCGCGAGCCTGATGGAGCTCTCGTACTGCACCAACGTGCACCCCGCCGAGGACCTCGACGGCGTGCTCGCCCAGCTCGATGCCTTCGCCGGCCCGGTGCGCGCGGCCGCGGGACTCGACCGGCTCGGCGTGGGCCTCTGGCTTCCGGCCGAGCTCGCCGCCCGCCTCGCCGCGAGCGCCCGGGATCGTGACCGGCTGCGGGCGCGGCTCGCGTCGAACGGGCTCGAGCTCCGCACCGTCAATGCGTTCCCCTACCGGGCGTTCCACGCCGACGTCGTGAAGCTCGACGTGTATCGCCCCGACTGGACCGACGAACGCCGCGTGGCGCACACGCTCGACTGCGCCGCCGTGCTCGCCGACCTCCTGCCCGAGGGCGGCGCCGGCAGCATCTCGACGCTGCCGCTCGCGTGGCGTGCACCGTGGACGGCCGACGACGACCGTCGCGCGAGCGCATCGCTCGCCCACGTCTCCCGCCGGCTCCGCGCGCTTCGCGAGGAGACCGGCCGCACGGTGCGGCTCGCGATCGAGCCCGAGCCCGGCTGCGTGCTCGACACGGTGCACGACGTGGTCGCCTGGCTCGGCCCGCGCACGCGCTCGGGCGAGATCGACCCCGAGTTCGTGGGCGTGTGCCTCGACACTTGCCACCTCGCGGTCTCCTTCGCCGATCCGGATGCCGCGGTGCGCGAGATCGCCGATGCCGGGCTTCGCGTGGTGAAGGTGCAGGCCTCGGCCGCACTGCACGTCGAGCGGCCGTCGGACGCCGCGGGCCGCGAGGCGATCGCCGCCTTCGTCGAGCCGCGCTACCTGCACCAGACGCGGGAGTTGCAGCCCGACGGCACCGTGCTCGCGACCGACGACCTCGGCGAGGCGCTCGAGGCGCTGCCCGCCGAGGGACCGTGGCGCGTGCACTTCCACGTGCCGCTGCACCTCGAGCCGAGGGCGCCGCTCACCGCCACGACCGAGGTGCTCGCCACCGCGCTCGCCGCCGTGCGCTCCATCCCGCATGGCGATGAGGCCCACGTCGACGTCGAGACCTATACCTGGACCGTCCTGCCCGATGCGGTCGACGACCTCGTGGCCGGCATCGCCGGCGAGGTGCGCTGGGCCGCCGACCTGCTCGAACCCTCGGAGGTGACCGCATGACCTCGGTCCTGCTGCTCGACGTCGTCGGACTGACCCCACGCGCGCTGGCGCACATGCCCAGGCTCAGCGCCCTCGCGGCATCCGGCGCCCGCACCCGGCTCGGCACCGTGCTGCCCGCCGTGACCTGCAGCGTGCAGTCGACCATGCTCACGGGCCTCGCGCCGGCGCAGCACGGCATCGTGGGCAACGGCTGGTACTTCCGCGACCAGGGCGAGGTGCACCTGTGGCGCCAGCACAACGCGCTCGTGCAGGGCGAGAAGGTGTGGGAGACCGCCAGGCGCCAGCAGCCCGGCTTCACGGCGGCGAACGTCGGCTGGTGGTACGCGATGGGGGCCAGCACCGACGTGACCGTGACGCCGCGTCCGGTCTACCACGCCGACGGGCGCAAGTCGCCCGACGCCTACGTGCGGCCGCCCGCCCTGCACGACGAGCTGACCGGCGCGCTCGGCGAGTTCCCGCTCTTCCAGTACTGGGGTCCGACCGCGTCGATCGCGTCGACCCGTTGGATGGTGGAGGCGACCCGCATGGTGATGCGCGATCGGCGGTCCGACCTCGTCATGGCGTACCTCCCGCACCTCGACTACGACCTGCAGCGCTTCGGTCCCGAGTCGCCGCAGGCAGACCGGGCGGCGGCCGAGCTCGACACCGCCATGGCGCCCCTGCTCGACGACGCGCAGGCGGCGGGTGCCACCGTGATCGCGGTCGCGGAGTACGGCATCGAGTCGGCGAACCGACCCGTCGACCTCAACCGGGTCCTCCGCCGCGAGGGACTCCTCGAGGTCCACGTGCAGCAGGGACGCGAGCAGCTCGACCCGTGGACGTCGCGGGCGTTCGCCGTCGCCGACCACCAGGTCGCGCATGTCTACGTGGCCGACCCCGCCGACGTCGAACGCGTGCGCGACCTGCTCCTCGAGCTGCCGGGCGTCGACGAGGTGCTCGACCGCGACGTCCAGCGGCGATACGGACTCGACCACGAACGGTCGGGCGAGCTCGTCGTCGTCGCGGAGCCCGGGGCCTGGTTCACCTATTACTACTGGCTCGACGACGACCGGGCGCCCGAGTTCGCGCGCGGCGTCGACATCCACCGCAAGCCCGGGTACGACCCGGCCGAGCTGTTCTTCGACCCGGCCGACCGCCTCGCGAAGGCGAAGGCGGCGCTCGGGCTGGTGCGCAAGAAGCTCGGCCTGCGGTACGCGATGAACGTCGTGCCGCTCGACCCGTCGTGGGTGCGCGGCACGCACGGCCGGCTGCCGTCGTCGGAGGCCGACTCGCCACTGCTGCTGTGCTCCGACGCCGCGCTCCCGTTCTGGGACGGCGTCGGCGACGCGGTACCCGCGGCCGCCGTGCGCGACCTGGTGCTGCAGGCGGCCGGCGTCGGCGCGCCGGTGGGCGCGGCATGAGCACCGTCCTCCCCGACGCCGAGGCGCGGACGGTCGAGGAGGTCGTGCTGCTCGACCCATCGGGTGCGCCGATCGGGTCGATGGAGAAGTCGAGGGTGCACGGCGTCGACACCCCGCTGCACCTCGCCTTCTCCTGC
>NZ_JBFUCL010000268.1:0-5253 GCF_056405255.1 Agromyces sp. P1_H4
GGTCACCGGCGGCCGCGACGGCCAGGAGCGCCGGTCCGACCGCGAGCGGCGCGACGAGCGCGGGCGCGTCGGGTCGCGCGCCGGGCACCTCGTCGGRCACGGGCGCGTACTTCGCGATGACCTCGCGGAAGGCCCAGAACTTCTCGGTCGGGTATCCACTCTCGTCGAGCGGGGCGTCGTAGTCGTAGCTCGTCGTGATCGGCGCGTAGCGTCCCTTGTCGTTCGCGCCGTTCGTCAGCCCGAAGTTCGTGCCGCCGTGGAACATGTAGACGTTCACGGACCCGCCGGCCGCCAGCAGCGCGTCGAGCTCGGCAGCGGATGCCGCGGCATCCGTCACGTGGTGGTGCGAGCCCCAGTCGTCGAACCAGCCGCACCAGAACTCCATGCACATGAGCGGGCCCGTGGGCTGGAACTCGCGGAGCGTCTCGAGGCGCTCGGGCACGCGGGAGCCGAATGAGCCCGTGAGATGCAGGCCGGGCAGGCTGCCGTCGGCGAGCATCTGCGGGGTGGGCTGGTCGATCGTGGTGAGGGGCACAGTGATGCCGGCGTCGCGGGTCACCCGCACGAGCTCGGCGAGGTAGGCCTTGTCGTCGCCGTACGCGCCGTACTCGTTCTCGATCTGCACGAGGATGACCGGCCCGCCCGCGTCGACCTGCCTCGGCGCCACGACCTCGTAGACGCGCCGGAGGTACTCGGTGACCGCCGCGAGGTAGTGCGGCTCGGAGCGACGCACGCCCACCTCGGGGTCGCGGAACAGCCACGCCGGGAGGCCGCCGTTGTCCCACTCGGCGCAGATGTAGGGCCCGGGCCGCACGATCGCGTGCATGCCCTCGGCCGCCACGAGGTCGAGGAACCGGCCGAGGTCGAGGCCGTCGTCGGCCCGCCACTCACCGCGGTGCGCCTCGTGCGCGTTCCACGCGACGTAGGTCTCGATGGCGTTCAGGCCCATGAGGCGGGCCTTGCGGATGCGGTCCGCCCAGAGGTCGGGGTGCACGCGGAAGTAGTGCAACGCGCCCGCGAGGATGCGGTGCGGCTGCCCGTCGAGCTCGAAGTCGGTCGGCCCGATGGCGAAGCGGGAGTGGGCGGTCACAGGCATCCGTTCTGGTGATCGTGGACGGTGGAAGGGCGGCGCTCGAGGCACACGGCGGTCGGAAGAGTGGGAAGCGGCGGGGCCGGCCGGGAGTGCCCGACCGGCCCCGCGGTGTCGCGACGGCTACTCGCCGACCGTGAAGCCCTGCTCGTTGCCGTAGTCGACGAGCTGGGACTGCCAGTCGGCGAGGCCCTCGTTGAGGTCGGTCTTGTTCGCGTAGGACTGGCCGACGGTGTCGCCGAAGATGCTGTTCGCGTACACCTGGTAGGGCAGGTACGACCAGCCGGGCGCCACGTCCTTCGAGGCCTGCGTGAGCACCTCGTTGATCTTCTGGCCGCCGAAGTACTCGGACTCCTGGTTCACGAACTCGGGGTCGTCGAGGTTCGCCGTGGTCGACGGGAAGCCGCCGCTCTCGAGGAACACGTCGATGGACGCCGGGTCGCTGTTCAGCCAGCGGAGGAACGCCGCGGCGAGCGCCGGGTTCTTCGACTGCTTCACGACCGACTGGCCGCCGCCGCCGTTCTCCGAGGTCACCGGGGTGCCGTCGTAGGTCGGCATCGGCGCGACGCGCCAGTCGCCCGAGGCATCCGCGACGCTCGACTCGAGCACGCCGGGCATCCACGCGCCGATGGGGAGCGTGGCGATCGAGCCGTCGGCGAGGCCCTTGAACCACTCGTCGCTCCACCCGGGGGTCGTGGCGACGAGGTCCTCCTGGATGAGCTGGTTCCAGACGCCGGTCCACTGCTCGGTGCCCTCGTCCTGGAAGTTCACGGTCACGTCGGTGCCGTCGATGGCGAACGGACGGCCGCCGGCCTGCCAGATCATGCTCGTCGCGAAGCCCGCGTCGCCGGTGTCGGACGTGATGTACTTCGTCGGGTCGGCGGTGTGCAGCTGGCGCGCGGCGTCGACGTACTCGTCCCAGGTGGTCGGCACGGCGATGCCGTACTGGTCGAAGACGGACTTGTTGTAGAAGAGCGCCATGGGCCCCGAGTCCTGCGGCAGGCCGACGAGCTTGCCGTCGACGTTCACGCTGCCCCAGGTCGACGCGCTGTACTGGTCCTCCAGCTCGTCGAGGCCGTACTCGCTGAGGTCGACGAGCGAGTCGGCGAGGGCGAACTGCGGCATGGCGTAGTACTCGATCTGCACGACGTCGGGCGCGCCCGAGCCCGCCTTGATCGCGTTCTGCAGCTTCGTGTACTCCTCGGTGTTGGTGCCGGCGTTCACGAGCTCGACGTCGACGTTGGGGTACGCCTCCTCGAACGCGGCCACCTGCGCCTCGGCGCTGGGGGTCCAGCTCCAGTAGGTGAGCTTGCCGCCGGCCTCGAGCGCGGCGTCGAGGTCGTCGGCGCTGCCGGAGCCCGAGGTGGAGTCGGCTCCGGTCGAGCACGCGGCGAGCGCGCCGACCGCGAGTGCGGCGGTCGCGGCGACCGCCAGGGTCCGCCGGAAGGCGGTGCGGGCGATGGTCATGTGATGTTTCCCTTCACTTCGTTGTGCCATCTGTGATCCGGGGCAGGACGCTCCGGGTGAGCGGTGGGTGCGGAATGGACAGGCAGTGCCGCTCGGTCACTGCTTGACGCTGCCGGCGCTGAGCCCCGACTGCCAGAACCGCTGCAGGCCGAGGAACGCGATGACGATGGGGAGGATGGTGAGGAGCGAGCCCGTGATGACGAGGTTGTAGATCGGCTGCGCGGCCACGCCGGTGGCCTGGGCGTTCCACTGGTTCAGGCCGACCGTGAGCGGATACCAGGTGGGGTCGCTCAGCATGATCAGCGGCAGGAAGTAGTTGTTCCAGGTGGCCACCACGGTGAACAGCAGCACGGTGACGATGCCGGGCGCGAGGAGGCGCCCCGAGATCGTGAAGAACGTGCGGAACTCCCCCGCGCCGTCCATGCGCGCCGCCTCGAGGATCTCGGTCGGCACGGAGTCGACCGCGTAGACCCAGATCAGGTAGAGGCCGAACGGGCTGATCAGCGAGGGGATGATGATCGCCCACGGCGTGTTCGTGAGGCCGAGCTGGCTGAACATGAGGAAGGTCGGCACCGCGAGCGCCGTGCCGGGCACCGCGATCGCGCCGAGCACGACGGCGAAGATGGCGCGGCGGCCCCGGAACCGGAACTTCGCGAGCCCATACCCCGCGAGCGTGGCGAGGAGGGTCGCGCCGCCGGCGCCGACCACCACGTAGAGCAGCGTGTTGCCGAACCAGCGCAGGAAGATCCCGTCGCGGTAGGTCAGCGTCTCCCAGATGTTCTGGAAGAGCACGAAGTCGTCGTCGAACCAGAGCCCGAAGCTCGAGAAGAGCCCGCTCTGCGTCTTCGTCGCGTTGATCACGAGCCACGCGAGCGGCACGAGGCTGTAGAGCACGAAGATGCCCATGAGCAGCGTGAACGCCACCGACTTGCGGGGACGCAGCGGCGAGTTGCGGCGGCGCGGGCCTCGAGTGCCACGGCGGGCGGATGCCGCATCCGCTCGCTTGTGGTCTGCGGCTCGCACCTCGGGGGCGATGGTGGCGCTCATCGTTCTTCCTTCCGGGAGCCGCGGAGCTGCACGACGTAGGCGATCACCGCGGTGATCACGCCCATGACGATCGCTACCGTGGCCGAGGCGTTGTACTGCTGGCCGGCGAACGACAGGTTGTAGGCGTACATGTTCGGCGTGAAGTACGTGGTGATGATGTTCGGAGCGAGGGTGCGCAGGATGTTCGGCTCGTTGAAGAGCTGGAAGCTGCCGATGATCGAGAAGATCGTCGCGATGACGATCGCGCCGCGCAGGGCGGGCAGCTTGATGCCGGTGATGACGCGCATCGGCCCGGCGCCGTCGAGCTCGGCCGCCTCGTAGAGGTCGGTGGGGATGACGCGGAGCGCCGAGTAGAAGATCAGCATGTTGTAGCCGACGAACTCCCAGGTCACGATGTTGCCGATCGAGACGAGGATCCAGTTGCGGGCGAACGGCGTGATGACCTCGCTGCCGAGCCAGTCGTTGATGTTCGCGGCCAGGCCGAAGTTGTCGCCGTAGATGAACCCCCACATGAGCACGGCCACGACCGCGGGCACGGCGTAGGGCAGGAAGATCACGATGCGGAAGAAGCCCGAGGCGTGCAGGCGGGCGCTGTCGATGGCGAGCGCCGCGACGAGCGCGAGGCCGAGCATGATCGGCACCTGGATGAGCAGGAAGAGGGTGACGCGGCCGAAGCCCTCCCAGAACTGCGGGTCGGCGAAGAGCTCGAGGTAGTTCTCGGCGCCCACGAACGCGTTGCCGCCGATGAGCTGCTCGCGGAAGAGGCTGAGGTAGACCGAGTAGGCGACCGGCGCGATGAACACCAGCAGGAACACCACCAGGAAGGGCGCCACGAAGGCGAGGCCCTTCCACTCGCTGCGCCCACGGACTCGGATGCGGCGGGGCGGCGGCGCGGTGACCACCGCGGCCGGCGCGGGAGGGGACGTCGTTGTCATTCGAATTTCCAATCGCTCGCATGTTCACGTCAACATGCAGTGCGGTTACCGTAGCATGTTGACGTGAACATGCGCCAGTCTGTGCAAGTCTGTGCGTGACGCACGAAGTGTTCGAGGGAGCCGGCGATGACCACCACCACCCAGGGCGAGGCGCTGCCGCTCCGCCGGCGCGGGCCGTCGATGGCGGATGTCGCGCGTGAGGCGAACGTCTCGGGGCAGACCGTGTCGCGCGTCTCCAACGGGCGCAGCAACGTCGACGCCGACACCCGTGAGCGCGTGCTGACGGCGATGCGCAAGCTCGGCTACCGGCCCAACAGCGCCGCGCGGGCGCTTCGCAGCGGCCGGTTCCACTCGATCGGCGTCATCATGTTCACGCTCTCGAGCTTCGGCAACATGCGCACCCTCGACGCGATCGCGGTCGCCGCGGCCGACGCCGGCTACTCGATCACGCTCATCCCCGTGCCGCACCCGACGCAGGGCGAGGTCGCGGGTGCGTTCGACCGCCTCAGCGAGGAGGCCGTCGACGGGGTCATCATCATCGTCGAGGCGCACCTGCTCGACGAGAACGACGTCGAGCTGCCCGCGGGCCTCCCCGTGGTCGTCGTCGACTCCACCGCCGGCGACCGCTACCCGATGGTCGACACCGACCAGGCGCACGGCGCCCGCCTCGCCACCGAGCACCTGCTCGGCCTCGGCCACCGCACGGTGTGGCAC
>NZ_JBFUCL010000269.1:0-5237 GCF_056405255.1 Agromyces sp. P1_H4
CCGGCGGCTCGCAGTTCGCGCTCGTCGGCGTACTCGCGTCGGGCGGCGTCGCCGCGGGCGGCTCGGCCAKCGCCGCGGCGGCGCTCCTCGGCATCCGGAACGTCGTCTACGGCATGCGCATGAAGCCGATCGTTGATCGCGGGAGCCTGGCGCAGCGCATCGCCGCGGCGTGGATCACGATCGACGAGTCCACGGCGGTCGCGCTCGCCCAGACGAGCGATCGGGCGGCCAGGCTCGGCTTCTGGGCGACCGGGCTCGTCATCTTCGTCGGATGGAACCTGACGACGCTCGCGGGCGCCCTCATCGGCGACGCCCTCGGCGACACGAGGGCGTGGGGCCTGGATGCCGCGGCGGCGGCCGCCTTCCTCGGCCTGCTGTGGCCCCGGCTCAAGCGGTTCCAGGCGGGCGCGGTCGCAGTGGCTGCGGCGGTCGTCGCGACGCTGGCGACCCCGGTGCTCACGCCCGGGCTGCCGGTACTCGTCGCGGCGCTGGTGGCCGTGCTCGTGGGCTGGTTCGACCTGTTCTCGAGGCGGAGCCGCGCATGACCACATGGCACGTCATCCTCATCGCGTCGGCGGCCACACTGGCGCTGAAGCTCGGCGGCTACCTGGTGCCGGCGGGGCTCCTCGGACGCGAGCGTCCGGCCCGCATCGCCGACCTGCTCACCGTCGCGCTGCTCGCGGCGCTCATCGCCGTGCAGACCCTCGGCGCCGGTCAGGCGATCGTCGTCGACGCCCGGGTGCCGGCGATCATCGTCGCGGCGGCGCTCTTCGCGATGCGCGTGCCGTTCCTCGTGGTGGTGATCGTGGCCGCGCTCGTCGCGGCGGGCATCCGCGCCTTCACGTGAGCGTTGCGGCTCAGTCCTCGAGGTGGTCGACGCCCGGCATCCATGACACCCCGGGCTTGCCCCAGCCCACCTTGCGTGCGATCTTCGCGGCGATGCGCTGGTCGCGTTCGCCGAGCCGATCGACGTACAGGGTGCCGTCGAGGTGGTCGTACTCGTGCTGGAAGATGCGGGCGAGCCATCCCTCGGCCGTGATCTCGAACCGCTGGCCGTCGAGGTCGGTGGCTCGCAGGATGGCGCGCTCGGCGCGGCGCAGCCCGAACCGCTCCCCGGGGAACGACAGGCACCCCTCGGACTCCTCGTCCTCATCGGGCTCGCCCGCGGGCGGTGGCGAGATCCACAGCTCGGGATTGATCGCGACGCCACGCCACTTCGTGCCGGCCTCGTCGGTCCAGCCGTACGTGAAGAGCCGCAGCGGCACGCCCACCTGCGGGGCGGCGAGGCCGACGCCGGGCGCGGCATCCATCGTCTCGAAGAGGTCCCGCACGAGGGAGCGGAGGTCGTCGTCGATGGTCTCGACGGGAAGGGCGGGGGAGTGCAGCACGGGGTCGCCGGAGATGCGTATGGGGAGGACGGCCATTCGCCAAGGATATCGGCGGCCGACCCGGTAGGGTCGATGCGTGGATCCGGACCTGAGCGACCTCTCCGAGCAGATCGCGCTCGACCCCACGTCGTTCATCGGAATCCCGTTGGCCCTCGTCGGCGCGGTGTTCCTCTCGCTCGGTGCCCAGTTCCAGCACCGGGGCGTGGTCAAGGTCGAGGCGCGCACGGTCGACTCGCTCGGCAAGGGGCTGAACGGCAAGCAGCTCGCGTTGCTGCTCGCGCGCCCGTCGTGGGTGGTGGGCACGCTCATGCTCGGGCTGGCCATCATGTTCCAGCTCGGCAGCCTCTACTTCGCCCCCATCATCGTGGTGCAGCCGCTCGGGGCGATCGCGCTGGTGATCACGTCGATCCTGAATTCGCGGCTGAACCACGTGAAGCTGAACAGCAAGTCGATCACCGCGATCGTCATGTGCGTCGGCGGCGTGTTCCTCTTCGTGGGCGTCGCCGCCTTCACAGCCGTCGACAACCCCGTGACCGATCGGCAGCTCGTCACGATCCTCATCATCCTCGCCGTCGTGCTCGCCCTGGCCGGCGTCGCGTTCGGGCTGCTCCGCCGCCGCATCCGTGCCATCTTCTACGTGATCATGGCGGGCGTGCTCTACGGCTTCGTGGCGACGCTCGCCAAGGTCGTGCTCGGCCGCATCGAGCAGGGCGAGGTCGAATGGCTCACCTGGACCTGCCTGCTCGGCCTGCTCCTCGCCACGGCGCTCGGCGCGTACTTCGTGCAGAACGCCTATGCGACCGGGCCTCCCGACCTCGTGATCGCCGGACTGACGGTGGTCGACCCGATGGTCGCCGTCGTGATCGGCATCGTCGTGCTGGGCGAGGCGTCGCAGGCCCCGCTCTGGGCGAACGCGGTGTTCCTCCTCGCCGGCGTGATCGCCGTGTGGGGCGTGTTCATGCTGGCCCGCAACCACCCCCAGACCCGGCTCTGATCGCCGTCGCGACATGCGCGGCCGCCGACGCGCGGACGCTGATGCGTAGACTATGTTCGGATTCAGTCCGCGAGGGAGACCCGCAGGACGACCACTCATCGAGGCCGATCGCCTCCATCCCAGAACTGTGAGGAACCACGCCACGTGTCTGACACACCCGGTGCGACTGCCCCCGCCGGCACCGACGGCGCGGGGACGGAACGTCCGCTCACGATCCTGATCGGCGCGGACACCTTCGCGCCCGACGTGAACGGCGCCGCCCGCTTCGCCGAGCGCCTCGCCGCCGGGCTGGTCGAACGCGGGCACGACGTGCACGTCGTGGCCCCCGCCGCGAACCGCAAGCACGGCACGTGGAAGGAGGTGCACGAGGGTCAGGAGATCACCGCGCACCGGCTCTACAGCTGGCGCTGGTATCCCCATGACTGGCTGCGCTTCGCCCTCCCGTGGCGCATCAAGCAGAACAGCTCCCGCATCATCGACGCGGTGAAGCCCGACGTCGTGCACTTCCAGTCCCACATCATCGTGGGCCGGGGCCTCTCGCTCGAGGCGCAGAAGCGCGGCATCCGCATCATCGGCACCAACCACTTCATGCCCGAGAACATGCTGGAGTTCACCCTGCTGCCGAAGGCGTGGCAGGAGTGGGCCGTCGGTCTCGCGTGGAAGGCGGCGGGCCGCACGTTCGGCCGCGCCGAGGCGGTCACGACGCCGACGCGCCGGGCCTCGCAGTTCCTCGAGAAGCACACCGGCCTGCGCGGCGTGCACGCGATCTCGTGCGGCATCGACGCCCACAAGTACTCGCCCGACTGGTCTCCGCGCACCGAGAACCGCATCCTCTTCGTCGGCCGCGTCACCGGTGAGAAGCAGATCGACGTGCTGCTCCGCGCGGTCACGCTGCTCCCGGCCGAGCTCGACGCGAAGGTCGAGATCGTCGGCGGCGGAGACCAGATGCGCAACCTGCAGCACATGGCCGCCGAACTGGGCATCGCCGACCGCGTCACCTTCACGGGCTACGTCACCGACGACGAACTGCGCGAGGCGTACCACCGCGCATCCGTGCTGGCCATGCCGTCGATCGCCGAGCTGCAGAGCATCGTGACGATGGAGGCCATGGCCTCGGCGCTGCCCGTCGTCGCCGCGAACGCCATGGCGCTCCCGCACCTCGTGCACGACGGCGAGAACGGATACCTGTTCGAACCGGGCAGCCCCGACGACCTCGCGGCGAAGCTCCGCACCGTGCTCGAGGCGTCGCCCGAGGAGTACCGCGCCCTCAAGGAGGGCTCACTCCGGCTCATCGCCGCGCACGACATCCAGCGCACGATCTCGACGTTCGAGAGCCTGTATCGTGGAAAGCCGGTGACCGATCCGGTCACGGATGTCGCGCCCGCAGCACTCCCCGAGTGAGGCGCCGCGAGGGGCGGTAGCTCAGCCGGTCAGAGCAGTGGACTCATAATCCATCGGTCACGGGTTCAAGTCCCGTCCGCCCTACAAGTGCCTTTTGATCAGGGGTTTTGCTGACGAGTAAGGATGCATTCGGCGGAATGTGAACCCGAATCCGAAACGAGGCGAGGGCGCGCGAATGACCTCGATTCTACGCGTCGAGGCGCGCTCCACCTAGATTCAAATGCGTCCGTCTCGAGCACAAGGTGTGTCCAGTCGAGGAAACTGCCGAGGGCGTCGAGGAGCCCTCGCGCGCCTTCTTCGCGGTTGGGGCCGTCTGTCCAGAGCATGACCATCGTCGTAAACACGTCCTAGCCGCTCTTGCCCGGGAATGAAACTCAGTTCCGGTGCGGCTTTCTAGGCCCGCTCGTCTGCCAGACGGGCGCGGCGCTCCTCCTCGCGTTTTGAGTATGCCGCCGCGCGGATCGCTTCGTCCGACTCCAGGCCCGTGCCGAGTGCACCGCCGAGAGTAGCCACGGACGCGACGAACCAGGTGGGCACGAACAGATCGTCGTAGCCGAAGGACGTGTCGAGCGAACCGCCCATCGCGGCCGGGTCCAGGACGAACAGCGCCCAGACCAGGTTCACGACGTACAGCGCCAGATAGCAGATGACGACCCCGAACGTCAGCGTCAGCAGTGTCGAGGTGTTGGAGAGACGGGACCTTTCCCGAGCTGGCGCGGAGTCGTCGTCGGGCCGGACCGCCGACGGTACGCGCCCCGAACCCGAAAGTGAGCCTCGCGTCGGGGTCCGGAGGTGCACGCCGCGAACCGCGGTCAGACTCCGGTCTCGGCCGGGAGGCGTCCGGATGCGACGGCTCGGCGCAGCAGCTCGAAGTCGGCCTCGGCGACATCGGCGTAAGCGGCCGACCATGCCGCCGTCGCCTCGGCGAATTCTTCGGATCGGCCGAGGTAGCCCATGATCGCAGCCGAGGCGGGGGACTGCCCGTGCGCCCGAGCCAGGAGAGCGGCGCACAGCGCACCGTACGAGCGGAACTGGTCGGTGTCGAGCGTGTCCGGCTCGATCGACCCCTTCATGTCGCGGAACTGCCGCCAGTAGTAGTCCACCCGGTAACGGTCCGCGGAGTCACCGGCCCAGCCGCGGATCCATCCCACGAAGAGGTCGGAGTTCGCCTGCAGGATCCGCTGGGCGGCGACGACGCGGTGGCCCTCGATGAAGTCAGTCACGCCGGGGCGACCGGGGATGATCGACCGCCGGCCCCCGTACGTCGTCAAGACGGACGGCGGAGCCTCCTTGGCCTGGAGGAACAGCATGTCGCCGGTGGGGCCCTCGACTGCGAGCAGGTAGCAGCGGGTGCCGACGCTGCCGACGCCGACGACCCGCAGGGCGAAGTCGACCACGCGGTACTGCTCCAGCAGGAACGCGATGTCCTCGCGCAGGGTCGCGCGGTATTGGGT
>NZ_JBFUCL010000270.1:0-5220 GCF_056405255.1 Agromyces sp. P1_H4
CGGCCGAATCGGTGACGAGCACCGATGCCGCGAGCTCGTCGTGCTCGGCCTGGCTCACGAGGTCGGCGGCGACGAGGTCGGGGTCGGCCGCATCGTCGGCGATGACGAGGATGTCGGTCGGACCGGCCTCCGCGTCGATGCCGGTGACGCCCTGCACGAGCCGCTTCGCCGCGGCGACGTACACGTTGCCCGGGCCGGTGACGCGCTGCACGGGATCGAGCCCGATCTCGGGGACGCCGTATGCGAAGGCCCCGATGGCGCCCGCGCCGCCCATCGCGTATACCTCGGTGACGCCGAGGAGCGCCGCCGCCGCCGCGATCGTCGGGTGGATGCGGCCGCCGAACTCGGCCTGCGGGGGTGAGGCGAGCGCGATCGACCGCACGCCGGCGACCTGCGCGGGGACGACGTTCATCACGACGCTCGACGGGTAGACCGCCTTGCCGCCCGGCACGTACAGGCCGACGCGGGCCACGGGCTGCCACCGCTGCTCCACGATCGCGCCGTCGGCCAGTTCCGTGCGCTCGGGCGCGGGCACCTGTGCGGCGCTCGCAGCCCGGACGCGGGCGATCGTCGACTCGAGGGCCGAGCGCACGTCCGCCTCGAGCGCGTCGAGGGCGGCCTCGAGCTCCGCCCCCGGCACCCGCACCGCGGCTGGGCGGACTCGGTCGAACCGCTCGGCCTGGTCGAGGAGCGCCGACTCACCGAGCTCGCGCACGGCGTCGATGAGCGCTCGCGCCGGGTCGAGCGCCGCCGTGACGTCGGTCGCGGCGCGTGGCACGAGTGCGAGCAGTTCGCTCGCCGATGGACGGGTTCCGCGCAGGTCGATGGTTCGCAGCATGAGGCGACCAGCCTACCGAGCGGGGCGCGGTGCGACGTCGGCCACGGTCACACGAGGCAGTTCGGACCGAGGAGGCTCTTGATCTCGCCGTAGAAGTCCGCCGTCACCTTGACGGGGTACGGGAGCTCGAACACCCGCGCGGTGCGGCCCTTCACGAGCTTCAGCCGCACCTCGGTGTCACCGGCATGCCGGATGAGCACGTCGCCGAGGGCCGAGATCGTGTCGGTGGTCGCGCGGATGTCGGGCAGCGAAATGACGACCGGCCCCGACTCGTCGCCCTGCCCGAGCTCGGGCGAGAAGACGCTGTAGGCGTGCAGGTTCATGCCGTCGTCGCGAAGGCTCACCCGGCCGCGCACGACCGCGATCGAGTCGGCCTTCAGTCCCGGCGCGAACTCCTGGTACGCCTTGCCCATGAACATGACGGTGATCTCGCCCGAGAAGTCCTCGACCTGGATCATGCCGTACTGGTTGCCGCTCTGGCGTGCGACGCGGTGCTGCACGCTCGTGACGAGACCCGCGATGGTCACGGTGTCGCCGTCCTGCGTGGCATCCGAGGAGAGGAGCTCGGTGATCGTCGTCGAGGCGTGCTTCGCGAGCGGCACCTCGAGCCCGGCGAGCGGGTGGTCGGAGACGTAGAGGCCGAGCATCTCGCGCTCGAACGCGAGCTTGTCGCGCTTGGCCCACTCGGGCCGGTCGGGCACGAGCGACGGGACCGCGTCGCGCTCATGGTCCTCGAAGAGGCTGTCGAAATCGAAGCCGACGTCGCCGACCTCCTCGGCCCGCTTCTCCTTGACGGCCGACTCGACGGCGCCCTCGTGGATCTCGACGAGCGCCCGCCGGGTGTGGCCGAGCGAGTCGAAGGCGCCCGCCTTCACGAGCGACTCGACAGTGCGCTTGTTCGCGACCTGGATCGGCGACTTCTTGAGGAAGTCGTGGAACGACTCGAACCGGCCCTTCTGCTCGCGCGCGGCGCGGATCGCGTCGACCACGTTGAAGCCGACGTTGCGCACGGCGCCGAGCCCGAAGCGGATGTCCTCGCCCACGGCGGCGAAGTAGCCGATCGACTCGTTCACGTCAGGCGGGAGCACCTTGATGCCCATGCGGCGGCACTCGTTGAGGTAGAGCGCGAGCTTGTCGCGGGCGTCGCCGACGCTCGTGAGGAGCGCCGCCATGTACTCGGCCGGGTAGTGGGCCTTGAGGTAGGCCGTCCAGTAGCTCAGCACGCCGTAGGCGGCGGAGTGCGCCTTGTTGAAGGCATAGTCGGAGAACGGCAGCAGGATGTCCCACAGCGTCTTGATCGCGGCATCCGAGAACCCGTTGGCCTTCATGCCGCCCGAGAAGCCCTCATACTGCTTGTCGAGCTCGGACTTCTTCTTCTTGCCCATCGCGCGCCGGAGGATGTCGGCCTGTCCGAGCGAGAAGCCGGCGACGCGCTGGGCGATCGCCATGACCTGCTCCTGGTAGATGATCAGGCCGTAGCTGGTGTCGAGGATGTCCCGCAGCGGCTCCTCGAGCTCGGGGTGGATCGGCGTGATCGGCTGCAGGCCGTTCTTGCGGAGCGCGTAGTTGATGTGCGAGTTCGCGCCCATCGGACCCGGCCGGTAGAGCGCGATGACGGCCGAGATGTCCTCGAAGTTGTCTGGCTTCATCTGCCGGAGCAGCGACCGCATCGGGCCGCCGTCGAGCTGGAAGACGCCGAGCGTGTCGCCGCGGGAGAGGAGCGCATAGGCCTCGGGGTCGTCGAGCGCGAGATCTTCGAGCACGGGACGGAAGCCGCGGTTGGCCTCGATGTTGTCGAGCGCGTCGTCGATGATCGTGAGGTTGCGCAGCCCCAGGAAGTCCATCTTGATGAGGCCGAGGGACTCGCACGCGGGGTAGTCGAACTGCGTGACGATCTGGCCGTCCTGCTCACGCTTCATGATCGGGATGATGTCGATGAGCGGGTCGCTCGACATGATCACGCCAGCCGCGTGCACGCCCCACTGGCGCTTCAGGTTCTCGAGGCCGAGGGCCGTCTCGAAGACCGTCTTCGCCTCGGCGTCGGTCTCGATGATGGCCCGGATGTCACCGGCCTCCTTGTAGCGCGGATGCGCCGTGTCGAGGATCCCCGACAGCGGGATGTCCTTGCCCATGATCGCCGGCGGCATGGCCTTGGTGAGCTTCTCGCCCATCCCGAACGGGAACCCGAGCACGCGACTCGAGTCCTTCAGCGCCTGCTTGGCCTTGATCGTGCCGTACGTGACGATCTGCGCGACGCGCTCGTCGCCGTACTTCTCGGTGACGTACTTGATGACCTCGCCGCGACGACGCTCGTCGAAGTCCACGTCGAAGTCGGGCATCGAGACGCGGTCGGGGTTCAGGAACCGCTCGAAGATGAGCCCGTGCTGCAGCGGGTCGAGGTCGGTGATGCGCATCGCGTAGGCGGCCATCGACCCGGCGCCGGAGCCACGACCCGGGCCGACGCGGATGCCGTTGTTCTTCGACCAGTTGATGAAGTCGGCGACGACGAGGAAGTACCCGGGGAAGCCCATCTGCAGGATGACGCCGACCTCGTAGTCGGCCTGCTTGCGCACCTCGCTGGGGATGCCGTCGGGGTAGCGCACGGCGAGCCCCCGGTCGACCTCCTTCACGAACCAGCTCTCCTCGCTCTCGCCCTCAGGCACGGGGAAGCGGGGCATGTAGTTGGCGTTGGTGTTGAACTGCACGTCGGCGCGCTCGGCGATGAGGAGGGTGTTGTCGCAGGCCTCGGGGTGGTCGCGGAAGAGGTGCCGCATCTCGGCGGCGGTCTTCAGGTAGAACTCGTCGGCGTCGAACTTGAACCGGTTCGGGTCGTCGAGCGTCGAACCCGACTGCACGCAGAGCAGTGCCGCGTGGCTCTTCGCGTCGTGCGCGTGCGTGTAGTGCAGGTCGTTCGTCGCGACCAAGGGCAGGTCGAGCTGCTTCGCGAGCCGCAGCAGGTCCTCCATGATGCGGGTCTCGATGCCGAGCCCGTGGTCCATGATCTCGGCGAAGTAGTTCTCTCTCCCGAAGATGTCGCGGTACTCGGATGCCGCGCGCACGGCCTCGTCGTACTGCCCGAGCCGCAGGCGGGTCTGCACCTCCCCGGAGGGGCATCCGGTCGTGGCGATGAGGCCCTTGGAATAGGTCTCGAGCAGCTCGCGGTCCATGCGCGGCTTGAAGTAGTAGCCCTCGATCGACGCCCGGCTCGAGAGCCGGAAGAGGTTGTGCATGCCCTCGGTCGTCTCCGACAGGAGGGTCATGTGCGTGTAGGCGCCCGAGCCCGAGACGTCGTCGCCGCCGCCGTTCCCCCATCGCACCCGGGTCTTGTCGCCGCGGTGCGTGCCCGGCGTGATGTACGCCTCGGTGCCGATGATCGGCTTGATGCCCGCGTCGGTGGCCTGCTTCCAGAAGTCGTATGCGCCGAACACGTTGCCGTGGTCGGTGACCGCCACGGCGGGCATGCCCTCGCCCTGCGCCGCCTTGATGAGCTCCCCCACCCGGGCGGCGCCGTCGAGCATCGAGTACTCGCTGTGCACGTGGAGGTGGACGAAGGAATCGGCGGCCACTGGGCTCCTCTTCGGGATGCTGCGAGTCGGTTCTGGGGGTGTTCGAATTCTACGGCCGGCCACCCACGCCGGGGACCGGACGCGCCCGCTTAGTCCCCGCGGAGCAGGTCGAGCGCGTGGGAGAGATCGGCCGGGTACTCCGACTCGAACGTCGTCCAGGAGCCCGTGCCGGGATGCGTCAGCGACAGCTGCCTGGCGTGGAGCCACTGGCGGGTGAGGCCGAGCCGCGCCGACAGCGTTGGGTCGGCCCCGTACATCGCGTCTCCGGCGCACGGATGCCGCTGCGCCGCCATGTGCACTCGGATCTGGTGCGTGCGCCCCGTCTCGAGGTGCACCTCGAGCAGCGACGCGTACGGGAACGCCTCGATGGTCTCGTAGTGCGTGACCGCATGCTTGCCGTCGGCGGTCACCGCGAACTTCCATTCGGAACGCGGATGCCGCCCCACTGGTGCGTCGATCGTGCCCGCGAGCGGATCGGGATGGCCCTGCACGACCGTGTGGTAGATCTTCTCGACCTCCCGGTCGTGGAACTGGCGCTTCAGCTCGGTGTACGCCCGCTCGGACTTCGCGACGACCATGAGGCCGCTCGTGCCCGCGTCGAGCCGGTGCACGACGCCCTGGCGCTCGGGCGCACCTGAGGTCGAGATGCGGAAGCCCGCCGCGGCGAGGGCGCCCACGACCGTGGGACCGTTCCAGCCGAGCGACGGATGCGCGGCGACCCCCGCCGGCTTGTCGACCACCACGAGGTCGTCGTCGTCGTGCACGATGCCGAGGTCGGGCACCGGGATCGCCTCGACCTGCACCGTGCGCGGCGGC
>NZ_JBFUCL010000271.1:0-5212 GCF_056405255.1 Agromyces sp. P1_H4
ATCCCGTCGATGAGCGTGGCCATGACCTGGCCGGGCGCGAGCGGCTCGCCGAGCGCGCGCTGCTGCTCGAGCTCCCCCTGGCGGGCCTCGAGGATGCGCCCGGCGACCGCGGCGAAGAGCTCCTGCTTGCCCGTGAAGTACCCGTAGATCGCCCCGGCCGAGAGCCCCGACTCCTCGATCACGTCGGCCATCGAGGTGCGCTGGTACCCCTTCGCGGCGAAGCACCGCAGCGCGGCCGCGACGATCTCGTCGCGGCGGGCGGCGCGGTGCGCCTCGGTGACCTTGGGCATCGGACCTCCAGAAAAACGAACGATCGTTCCTTGACAAGGCTAGCCGACGCGCGCACACTAATAAAGAACGAACATTCGCTTTCTTGGAGGACACCATGGCCACCCATCCGGACGCCACCACGGCACGCACTCCGATCGGCAGGGTCGTGGGCTTGGCCCTCGCCCTCGTCGGCGTCGTCGCCGTCATCGTGCTCGCCTTCTCGTGGCCGTCGGTCACGGCCGAGCCCAAGCACCTGCCGGTCGCCATCGCCGGGCCCGCCGAGGCCGTGGCGGCAGCCGAGGCGGCTGTCGACCAGCGGGCGCCCGGAGCGATCGACTTCCTCGAGGTCGACGACCGGGCGGCCGCCGTCGACGCGATCGAGACGCGCGACGCGTATGGCGCGATCGTGCTCGGCCAGGAGCCCGAGGTGCTCACCTCCTCGGCATCGAGCCTCGCCGTCGCGCAGCTGCTCGGGGGCGTCGCCACGTCGCTCGAGGAGGGCGTCAACGCACAGGCCGCCGCCGCTGCGCAGGCCGCGGGCGCGCCGAGCGCTCCGCCGCACCTCGACGTGCCCGTCACCGACGTCGTGCCCCTCGCCGAGAGCGACCCGCGCGGCACGGGACTCACCGCCGCGATGTTCCCGCTGCTGCTCGGCGGCATGATCGGCGGCATCGCCATCTCGCTCGCCATCATCGGCGCGCTGCGGCGCGTGCTCGCGGTGACGGTGTACTCCGTCGTCGGCGGGCTGCTCCTCACGGCCATCCTGCAGGGCTGGTTCGGCTCGCTGCAGGGCGACTACTGGCTGAACGCCGCCGCCATCGCCCTGTCGCTCGCCGCGATCGCCGCACCCATCACGGGCTTCGTCGCGCTGCTCGGCCGCGCCGGCATCGCGGTCGGCCCGGTCGTCATGCTGCTGTTCGCCAACCCGATCTCGGGCGCGGCCATCCCCAAGGAGTTCTTCCCGGCGCCGTGGGGCGACGTCGGCCAGTGGTTCCCGCCGGGCGCCGCCGCGACGCTGCTGCGCGACCTGTCGTACTTCCCGGCGGCCGACACCACGTTCCCCTGGCTGGTGCTCCTGGCCTGGACGGCCGGCGGCATCCTGCTCTCGATCGTCGGGCACTTCCGCACGGCCGGCGGGGCCGAGCCCGACGCCGAGGCGGCGCACGCCGACGACCGGATCGAGGCGCCGGTCGCGGCCTGACGACCGACCGAAGCGGTCAGCGGCCCGGCGCCACGCGTCGGGCCGCTGGCATTCCGGCAGGGAACCGGGGGCCGCTCAGTCGGCCAGCTGCTTGCGCCCGTGCAGGATGCCGCTCACGGCCGCCACGACCGCGAACACGACGGCCACGACAGGCTGGCCCATCATCCACCAGGCGATCGCCGCGGCCGAGAACACTGCGATCTCGACGAGCGCCTGGCCGAACGGGTCGACCTTGAAGACCGCCTTCGGCGAGTTGAACAGCGCCCAGAGCAGGATCGCGAGGGCCGGGGCGCCGAGGCCGATGAGCACGCCCGGCCACGGCAGCGGGAACGACACGAACCCCCAGATGCCGAGCGTCACGAACGCGAAGAGCTCGAGGAAGAAGCGCAGGACGTCGTTCGGGCCGATCTTCGGCTGGGGGTCGTTCGACGGGTTCGGCTGGGCGGTGCTCACGGCATTCCAGCCTAGTTCGCGTGGGCGGCGTCCGCCGTCACCCGAACCGCCCCGCGCTCGTCCGACCTGCCGTCTGGCGGTGGCGGTCACCGGAAGATGATCGTCCGGGCGCCGTCGAGCAGCACCCGCCGCTCGGAGAACCACTTCACGGCCTGGCTGAGCGTGCGGCTCTCCTCGTCCTGTCCGATGGCGACGAGCTCGGCGACCGAGCGGGAGTGGTCGACGCGCACGACGTTCTGCTCGATGATCGGCCCCTCGTCGAGGTCGCTCGTCACGAAGTGCGCGGTCGCGCCGATGAGCTTCACGCCGCGGGCATGCGCCTGGCGGTAGGGGTTCGCGCCCTTGAAGCCCGGCAGGAACGAGTGGTGGATGTTGATGCAGCGTCCGGCGAGCGCGTCGCAGAGCTCGGGCGTGAGGATCTGCATGTAGCGCGCGAGCACCACGAGCTCGATGTCGTGCTCCTCGACCGCGGCGAGCACCCGCGCCTCGAACGCGGCCTTCGACGCGGCATCCGTCACCGCGAGCGACTCGAACGGCACCCCGTAGAAGTCGACGAGGTCGCGCAGCGTGCCGTGGTTCGAGAGCACGAGCGGGATGTCGACGGACAGCTGGCCGGCGTGCTGGCGGAACAGCAGGTCGTTCACGCAGTGGCCGGCGGTGGACGCGAGCACGAGCGTGCGGAGCTTGCGGCCGACCTCGTCGAGGTGCCACGTCATGTCCCAGCGCTCGGCCACGGGGGCCAGCGCGGCCTCGAGCTCGGCGCGCCCGGCGGGCGACTCCACCTGCACGCGCATGAAGAAGCGCCCGGTGTCGAGGCTCGCGAACTGCTGGCTCTCGGTGATGTTGCCGCGCGCCGCGACGATCGCCCCGCTCACCGCATGCACGATGCCGGGACCGTCGGTGCACGCCAGCGTCACGACCCAGTGGAACAGGTGGGAGGGTGCGGCATCCGTGGTCATCCGCCCAGAGTAGTGCGTCGGGTAGACTGGTTCGTGGTCGGCGGTCAACGCACGGCCCTGGGCGCGCACACGAGCGCGTAGTCGACCCGCGTGGTGAATGCACCCGCTGCGGGGAACGCCGTCGGAGAGACATCCTCATGTCCGTCACCGAATCCGCGCGCGTGCGCGCACCCCGACTGCCCTGGCCCGGCCTGCTCATGCTGGCCGCGGGCGTCTTCCTGTCCATCACGATCGAGATGCTGCCCACCGGCCTGCTCCCCGAGATGAGCGAGGGCCTCGGCGTCGCCGAGCCGTTCATCGGGCTGCTCGTGTCGGTCTTCGCGTTCACCGTCGTCGTCACGTCGACGCCGCTCACCGCGCTCACCAGCCGGATGCCGCGGCACGGCCTGCTCGTCGCGGTGCTCGCGGTGCTCGGGCTCACCACGCTCGCGTCCGCGTTCGTGCCCGAGTACTGGATGCTCATCGCCGTGCGCGTCGTCGGCGGCCTCGCCCACGGCGTGTTCTGGGCGATCGTCGCGTCGTACGCCTCACGGCTCGTGCCCGCCGACCAGATCGGCCGCGCCGTCTCGGTGACGCTCGGCGGCGGCACGCTCGCGCTCGTCGCGGGCGTTCCGGCGACGACGGTGCTCGGCCAGTCGATCGGCTGGCGCCCGGTCTTCGCGATCGTCGCGGGGCTCACCCTGGTCGGTGCGCTCGCCGTCTGGCGGTTCCTCCCGCGAGTCGCCCCCGAGGCGGGTGGCACCGCGTCCCGCATCCGGCGCGGCGATGCGGCGCTCGGGTCCGTGCTGCTCGTCTGCGGCGTCACCGCGGCGACCATGCTCGGCCAGTACGCGGTCTTCACCTACGTGGCACCGCTCATCACCGACGTCGTGGGCCTCGAGCCCGGCGCGGTCGGCCCGCTGCTGTTCGTCTACGGCGTCATGGGCGCCGTCGGGCTCGTCGTGGCCGGATCGCCGCTCGCGAACCGGCCCACCGTCGCGATCGTCGTGGCGATGGCCGTGGCGGCGGCGGCGCTCGGCGTGCTCGGGCTCGGCGCCGGCGTCGTGGCGTCGCTCGTGGCCTTCGCCGTGTGGGGGCTCGCCTTCGGCGCGATCCCGCCGCTGCTGCAGACGCGCCTGCTGCAGTCCGCGCCGGCTCGACAGCGGGATGCGGCCAGCGCGCTCTACACGACCGCGTTCAACGTCGGCATCGGCGGCGGGGCGCTCATCGGCGCCGTGCTGTTCGAGCGGATCGGCGTGCAGAGCCTGCCGTTCGTGTACGCCGTGGTGCTCGTCGCCGTCGGAGCCGTGCTCATCGCCGACGCGGTGCGGCGGGGCGCTCGCGTCGTGGAACCCGCCGTCAGCGTTCGATGACCGCGGTCGAGGCGGGGCCGGTTCGGCCGTTCGCCGCGTAGCGCACCTCGACGACACTCGCCGCATCCAGGCGCCCGAACGCGAGGATGCGCGCCGATCCCGAGCCGTCGAGCGGCACCGTGCTCACGACGGCGCCGTCGAGGAGGAGTTCGACATCTGCCCCGGCAGCGCCCGCGACGGTGCCGTGCGCCACATGCGATCCGGTGCGGCGCAGCGCGATGGTCGGGGTCGACAGCGTGACGGTGACGGGCGCGCTCGAGAGTGACGCGTTGCCGGCGGCATCCGTCTGCGAGGCCGTGAGCGTCGTGGATCCGGCGTGCAGCGCGTCGGCGACGAGGCTCCATGCTCCCGAGCCGTCGGCGACAGTGCTCCAGGTGCGGCCGTCGTCGGCGGTCACGGTGACGAATGCCCCGGCCTCCGCGCTGCCCGAGAGCAGCGGGTCGACCAGGCCGCCTGCCGTGTCGGCGGTGAAGGCCGGCGGCAGGGCGACGTCGTCCACGGGCTCGGGCTCAGGGGTCGGCGTGGTGGTCGGCCCAGGCGGCGTTGCGGTCGTACCGCCGGGGGCCGGATCGGCGGCGGGCACGGGAGCCGGGGCCGGCGCATCGACCAGCACGGGATCGCCGGCCGGCGGGTCTGCGGGCGCAGGCGGGGCATCCGATTCGTGCGGCGGCACGGGCTGGGGAAGCGCCGGGCCGCCGAGGAAGGGCAGCGGCGTTTGGGGGTCGCCGGCCTCGGTGCCCGTCTCGAAGATCGCAGCCGCCGGCGCCTGGTCGGCGCTCGCCAGCGTCGGCACCACGATCATGGCGGCGACGGCGACGGYCGCGAGGGCGATCGCACCCACCCCGGCGCCGATCGCGACGCCGCTCACCCCTGCGGTGGTGGCTGCGCCGGCCGCAGTCGTGGCGGATCCCGCGCCCGCTCCCGACGCGCCCGCTCCCGACGCGCCTGTACCCGACGCGCCGACGCCCGACGCGCCT
>NZ_JBFUCL010000272.1:0-5206 GCF_056405255.1 Agromyces sp. P1_H4
AGGGCGGGGTGCGTGCTGCACCCCGCCTCGTCGCGTTGCGCCCGCGTGCTCCGGATGCCGCGGCGCGGCCGCTAGCCTCGACGCATGCCTTCGACCGAACGCCTCTTCAGCTACGGCACCTTGCGCCTGCCCGCCGTACAACGCGAGCTGTTCGGCGCCGAGTTGCCCACGTCGGCCGACGCGCTCGTCGGGTGGCGGCGCCGGATGCTGCGCATCACCGATCCCGACGTGGTCGCAGTGAGCGGCGAGGCCGAGCATCCGATCCTCGAGCGCACCGACGACCCCGCCGATCGCGTCGACGGGGCCGTGCTCGAGGTGACCGCCGCGCAGCTCGCCGCGGCCGATTGTTACGAGGTCGACGACTACCGCCGGGTGCGCGCGCAGTTGTCGTCGGGCGGCGACGTCTGGGTTTACGCGGCGGGCTGAGCGCACTCGCGCAACTGCGACCGACGCAAGACACGGCCCCGGCGCGCTGCCGTCCACCGGTACGACAGCCGGAGTACGCTCTCGCCCAGCGACGGCGCGGGAGCGCAGCGCGGCGATGCGCGGCTCCGGCCGCGGCGAGGAGGCGGAGATGGTCCCCGAGATCAACTACTGGGCGGTGCTGCTGGCGACGGCGTCGAGCATGGCGGTCGGCGCCATCTGGTACGCGCGGGGTGTGTTCGGCACCCGATGGGCGAAGCTCGCCAACGTCGACCTGGACCGACCGGGCGCGAGCGCCGTGATGCCACTCATCGTGACGGTGCTCGTGAGCTTCGTCACGGCATGGGTGCTCGCGGGCGCCACGAACATCGCGTGGCACTTCTACGGCGGCGGGTACCTGGCGGCGGCGCTGCTCACCGCGGTGATCCTCTGGGCCGGCTTCACCGCCGCGCGATTCATCACCCACGACGTGTTCGAGGGCCGCCCGTCATCCCTCACCGTGATGAACATCGCGCACGAGCTCGTCACGATCGTCATCATGGCGATCATCATCGGCGTCTGGCCGCCCGCCGGCACCGTCTGACCGTCGGCGGACGCGGCCAGAGCGAACCGCGCCCCAACGCTGCCCCGGGGCATCCGCAGCGCTGAATCGGCACATCATCCCTTGTCGAATCCTTCGGTACTTCGGTACTTCGGTACTTCGGTACTTCGGTACCGATTTCGAGGGAGCGTTGCTTTCACGCCTCCACGCCGCTGGCACCGCACCCACCCGGTCCCAGCCCGCAGGCTCTTCACCCGTGCGGGTCGACCGCGCCGCCGAAGTAGACCTCGACGGACTTCACCCGGCCGTCCTCGACCTGCGACGCCTCGGCGTTGCGCCAACGCACCCCGTCGACGCGGTACTCGTACCGGTGGAGCACCACCCCGTCGACCTCGGCGATCTGCAGCGTCTGCGACGGCTCATCGAAGTGATCCGCGGTCGGGAAGCACCGCTCCAGCCAGGTGGCCTTGTCGAGGTGGTCGTCCTGCGGGCTGGTGAACACGAAGTCGTCGGCCATGAGGGCTTCGGCTCGCTCGCGATCCTGCTCTTGGAACGCCCGCATGAACGACGTGACCACGGCGACGCTGTTCGGCTCCGACATGCCGCGATGCTAYGGCGCCGGCATGCCGCCCACAACAGGGGCGAGAGAGCGGATGCCGCGAGCCAGGCGTTACCGAACAGCCGGCGTCCGTCCATGGCCTCGCCGCAGCACCGCGACCGCCGCCACGCCCGCGACGACCGCGAGCGCGACGAAAGCCGCCACAGTCTCGCCGTCGGGTCGAACGAGGCTCTGCCCGCGCATCGCCTGCCAGATGACGAGCAGCACCACCGCGGTGTAGGTCGCTCCAGCCACGGCGAGCAGGCGGGCTCGGGTCGTCGCGTCGAGGCGCGTCCACCGCAGCAGCGCCCAGGCGAGCAGCGGCAGGAGCTGCAGCGCGTGCAGCCCGACGAAGTGCCCGATGCGCAGGTCGCCGTGCTCGAGGCTCCAGCCGGTGATCGGCATGCCGGCCCCGCCATCGGCCGCCCCGACGGTGTGTCCGCCCGAGTCGTTCCAGCCCTTGTTGAAGATCATCGTGAGGGCGGCGAGCATGCCGAGCACGCTGATGCCGATGCCCCAGCGGAGCCCGCCCGCYAGTCCCGGGTCGAGGCCTCGCTGCCGCAGCGCGAGCACGCCGGCGGCGATCGTGGCGATGACCACGAGCGACACGATGCCGCCCATCGCGTAGAAGACCGCGGCATCGAAGGCGGTCGCCTCGTTGTAGTGGCTGGTCGTGCCGCGCAGCACCTGCATCTCCACGAGCG
Organism: Agromyces sp. P1_H4; assembly: GCF_056405255.1. Taxonomy (NCBI): domain Bacteria; kingdom Bacillati; phylum Actinomycetota; class Actinomycetes; order Micrococcales; family Microbacteriaceae; genus Agromyces; species Agromyces sp. P1_H4. Next base: position 2,267 of record NZ_JBFUCL010000272.1, read on the forward strand.
CGATCTCGGCGACGAGCGCGACGGAGATGACGGAGCTGAGCACGGCGAGCAGCCGATCGTGGCCGCGCACGTACGACAGGATCCAGCGCAGCGTCAGCAGGTACACGGCGATCGAGAACGCGAACTTGGCGGGCTTCATCCACGCGGGAGCGCCCGTGATCACCGTCTGATCGACGATCAGGCCTACCACGGCGATCACCAACGCGGCGGCACTGAGGCCGGCGCCGACCGCGAGCACGGCGCGTGCCGCTGTCGCGGTCGAGGGCCTAGGGGAGGAAGAGCGAAGCGGAGTTGCGAGTGAAGTGGTCATGCCCCGATGCTCCGCGCGCGGCATCCGGCCGTCATCGCACCGGGGAACGCCTCGTTCTCGTACCACGGGACGAGGCGCGAACCCGTCCGATACGGTTTCGTTGAGGCGAGGCCCGAGAGGAGCGACGCATGACGCGAGCTTCAGTCGCGGCGGGTTCACGGGTCACCGACCTCGTCTACGCCGGAGCCGCTCTCGTGGCCGCGGTCCTGGCCGTCGTCAATGCCCAGTTCAACCCGGCGGTCGTCGTGGCCATGCTCATCGCCCTCGTACCGTGGGCACTGCTCGTCTTCGGCGTCGAGCTCCCACTGCTCGCCTTCGCCGCGCTCGCGATCATCCCGGTGATCCCCGTCATCGCGCTCTCCGAGATCGGCGCCGCCCTCTTCCTCAGCTTGGCGGCCGCGAGCCGGCTCGCCAGTCGAACCGATGACTGGTGGCTGATCGGCTCGGTCACCGCCGTCATCATGGTGCTCCCCTTCGTGCCGTTCCTGTTCGGGGTCGAGTGGGACGTCGGCGCGATCTACTTCGCCTTCGGCGGCGCGTTCGCCGTGCTCATCGGCGTGCTCCTGCGGCGCGCGACGCGGTTGGCCGACGAGCTGCGCGCGGCCGAGGGTGAGCTGGCGGATGCCGCGGCACGCGAGGAGCGCCATCGCATCGCTCGTGACGTGCACGACCTCGTCGCCCACTCGCTCACCGTGGTCGTGCTGCATGTCGGCGGGGCCAGACGGGTGATTCGTTCGAATCCGGATGCCGCTGAGGCGGCCCTCATCGAAGCCGAACGGGTGTCGCGCGAGAGTCTCGACGCGATTCGCGGGGCCGTCGGGATGCTGCGGGATGACGACGAGTCCGAGTGGGCATCGCTGGACCTCGAGCGACTCGTCACGACCTACCGTTCGGCGGGGCTTCCGGTCGAGCTGCGCATCGTCGGCACCCCCGAACCCCTCTCGCTGCCCATCCGGCTGACGCTCTACCGGGTGGTGCAGGAGGCGCTCGCCAACGCGGCCCGGCACAGCGCGCCCGCGGCATCCGCTGCGGTGCAGATCGCGATCGACGATCATGCCGTGATCGCCCGGATCTCGAACGCGTTCATGCCGACGGGCGTGACGGATGCCGCTACGGACCACGCTCCCGATGGCTACGGGCTCGTCGGACTCCGCGAGCAGGCCGCCTCGCTCGGCGGCGAGCTCAGCAGCGGGCCGGAGGGCGACTCGTGGGTCGTCGAGTGCCGCCTTCCCGTCGGAGGTGTCGCGTGACCGCGCCGCTTCGGCTCCTGCTCGTCGACGACCAGGCGATGGTACGGGCCGGTCTCGCGCTCATCCTGGGTGCCGAGGCCGACCTCGAGGTGGTCGCCGAGTGCGGCGACGGCACAGGCGTGCTGCCCGCGGTCCGCGCGCACCACCCCGACCTCGTGCTCATGGACGTACGGATGCCGCGGATGGACGGCCCCGAGGCGACGCGGCAGCTGCGCGCGGCATCCGACTCCCCGCCCGTGCTCGCCCTGACGACGTTCGACGACGACGCGGTGCTCTGGGGAGCGCTGACGGCCGGCGCCGCGGGCTTCGTGCTCAAGGACAGCCCGGCCGAGGACCTGATCGCGGCGGTGCGCGCCGTCGCCGCCGGCGGAGCCTGGCTCGACCCGCGCGTGTTACCGCGCGTGTTGGCGCGGGCGAAGGAGCGCGCGCCGTCGTCGGCAACGGCGAGCCGAGCGCTCGAGCAGCTCACCCCGCGCGAGCTCGAGGTGCTGCGCCGCATCTGCGCCGGGGCGAACAACCGCGAGATCGCGGCCCAGCTGCACGTGGGGGAGCGCACGGTGAAGTCGCACGTCTCGGCGATCTTCATGAAGCTCGGCGCCCGCGACCGCGCCGCGGCGATCATCGCCGCCTACGACGCGGGCCTCCGCCCGTAGATTCCGGATGCCGCAGAAGCGCCGCTTCTCTCGACCGGCAGCCAGCTGCCAACGGCGCGACCTGTCGATCGCCCTGCCGCTCGGTCGTCATCCCAGTAGAGGCCGACATCCGGCCGACTCCCGAAGGGGAGCGAACGAGGATGACCCCGGCGACGGCGGCGCGCGAGTACCCTGTCGCTGGATCGGGTCGAGGAGGAACACCATGCGCTACACACTGCTGCTTCACTACCCCGAGATGACCGCCGACGAGCTCGGTGACGAGGCGCTCGCCGAGGGCCAGCAAGCCTTCACCGCCTACGCCGCCACGCTGCATTCGGYGGGTGTGCTGCTCAGCGCCGAGGTGCTGCAACCGTCGTCGAGCACGACGACCCTGCGTGCCGACGGCGGCGCCCTGCAGGTGCAGGACGGCCCGTTCGCCGACACGAAGGACCAGCTCGGCGGCACGTTCGTGATCGACGTGCCCGACCTCGATACCGCGATCGAGTGGGCCAAGCAGGCTCCCTCGATGGCCTACGGCGCAGGCGGCGTCGAGGTGCGCCCGGGCGCCGTGTACACGGTCGACGGCGTGTGGACTCCCAACGAGTGAACGTCGATGGCGCGCGGGCGGCGGCTGCGGCATCCGTCGAGCTGGTCGCCCGCGCGTCGTACGGGCGGCTGATCGCGCTGCTCGCGGCATCGTCGGGTGACCTCGCGCTCGCCGAGGACGCCCTGGCCGGCGCCTTCGAGC
>NZ_JBFUCL010000273.1:0-5158 GCF_056405255.1 Agromyces sp. P1_H4
GGTCGCGGGCGAGCCGGCCGCGGTCGAACCGGCCGCCGTGGCGGCATCCGTGCGCTGAGCCGGCGGCATCCGCTCACAGGCGAAGGCCCCGTGCCGCTCGATCGAGCGGGACGGGGCCTTCCGTGCGTGTGGGCTAGGCGTTCGCCAGCACGCCCGAGAGGAAGAAGAAGCCGAAGATGAACCCCAGGATGATCGAGACCAGGCCGATGATGATCGCGGCGTTGGCGAATCCGGTGCCCCGCTCACCTCGCTTCTTGGCCTGGTTGAGGCCGATGAAGCCGAGGATGACCGCGATGATGTTGAACCCCAGGAGGGAGATCACGAAGGCGACGATCGAGAGGACGTTCCACTTGTCGGAGGAGGTGGCGGGTTGCTGCCGGTCGGGCACTGGAGGCGGAGCGTAATCGGACATGAGGTCCTCACTGGTGGATGGCGATCGCAGAACTGCATCGTGACAGCACGCCGTACGGGTGTCAACGACCCGGGGCGCACGACGGAGCCCCGGTCGCCATGCGGCGGCCGGGGCTCCCGTTCGTGCGTCGTCTAGTTGACCGTGACGTTGGGGTTCGCCGCGATCACCGCGACGAAGACGATCCAGAAGATGATGCCGATCACGATCGACACGAAGCCCAGGACGATCGCCCAGATGGCGAGCCCACGACCCCGCTCGCCGGTCTTCTTGATCTGGTTGAGGCCGATGAAGCCCAGGATGATCGAGATCACGCTGAAGCCGAAGAAGACGATGATGAAGGCGATGATGGACAGGATGTTCCACTTCTCACCCTGGGCCGGAGCGGCCGTCGGCTGAGGGGGAACGGGAGCGGGTGCGGGTGCGGGTGCGGAGTCAGTCATGTGAGCGTTCCTCGTGATCTTGGTGGACGAATGGCCTTCCGCATACTGGCAGCAGCGAGGCGACCGCGTCAACGACCCAGAACGGGCGCCTCGTCATGCGGCGTCACTCGCATCCCGTCCCGTCATCGCATCGCGCGGTACGCGGCTCGTTCCGCAGGGGTCAGGTGCTCGGTCGCGTAGGAGAGCATCGTGCGCGGCATCCGCGGCGCGTGTTCGTCGAGGAATCCGGTGAGCAGGTCTCGGTCGACGCGCTTGCCGACCTCGCGCAGCATCCAGCCGACCGCCTTCTGGATGAGGTCCTCCCGGTCGTCGAGCAGGCCCGCCGCGAGTCGCAGGGTCGGTCCGGCATCGCCCGCCCTGATGTCGGCGAACGTCGCGATCACCGCGACCCGGCGCTCCCACAGCGAAGCGGATGCCGCGAGCCGGTCGAGGAGCGACGCGTCGCCGATCCCGTCCCTGACCATCTCGCCCACGAGCACCTCGGCTGTGCTGTCGACGAGGCCCCAGTTGTTCACCCGCCCGTCGCGGACGGCGTCGAGGTACGCACGATGGAGCGCGAGTCGGCCCGCGTCGTCGCGGGTGCGCGGGCGGCGGGCGACCTCGGCCTGCCGCACCATGACGAGCAGTGCGGCGAGCCGGTGCTCGTGCACCGGACTCGCGAGGAGCGCGACGGCCTCGGCGAGCGGCATCCGCTCGAATCGCTTCACGATCGCCCGGGTGGCCGGCACTCGGACGCCGACGAAGACATCGCCCTCGCCGTAGTGACCCGAACCGGTCTTGAAGAAGCGCTGCAGGAAGGCGGCGTCGTCGGGATCGCCTGCCGCATCGATGGCGGCGGCGAGCGCCGCGGCGGTGAGCGCCGTGTCGGTGGGCGCCGTGTCAGTGGGCCGGGGAGCGTCGTCGTGCACGAGGGCACTCTAGACGCGGGCCCCGCCGGCCCGCGAGGCCCGCGAGGGGACGACGAGGCGGGTGCGGGGCCATGTTCGGCCTCGCACCCGCCGGGGGCGCAGGGATCGCGCGCTCATTCGGTGCCGTCGTGCAGCGGCGAGAGGTCGTCGTCGACGGCGACGGGCTGCGAATGCAGTTCCCGGCGTGCGTCGTCCGAGAAGCCGGGCGTGACGCCGGCCTGGGGCTGCGAGTGCAGCTCCCGCCGTGCGTCGGCGGAGAACGCCCGTGCGGCGTCGGACTGCATGCCCTGCTCGATCGCCCGCTCGATCCGGTCGGCGACGACCGGGGAGACGGCGAGGTCGCCGCGCTCGACCACGTGGCCTCGGGCGAGTGCGATCGCGGCCGCCTGGGCGGGGCGGAGGTCGTCGCGGACCTGGCCGCCCGGTGCGGCCATGCCTGCGGAGCCGCTCGTGAGAACCATCAGTGATGCGGCGACGATGAGCACCGGGGCCGCCGTGCGTGTGCGCATGGCTTCGTTCCTTTCGGGTTTCGGGTTACCACCCATTCGGGGGTGATCTGAAGCTACGAATCCCCGGCACCGGCCGAATCCGGGCGTGCACCCGCACCCGCCTCCGAATATTCCTGAGCATTGCTCAGTGCATGGCGGGTCAACCGGCTCCGAATGGACGACGCGAGCCCTGAGGGAAGCGCGATGGCACGCTCCTGCGCGACGCGGCGAAGACCTCCGCGAAATCTTGCGTCCACGCACGAAAGCGGCGCGGGCCCGCAACACATCGCGAGAAGGCTGCGTCTAGCCTTGAGTGGGCGGCCGATCGGCCGCCATCGCATCGCACTCGCGACCACGCCCGGGAACGGAGGTTCACATGTCGAACATCACGATCGACGCCATCATCGGCGAACCCGAGGTCCTCGAGGACGAGGTCTCCGCCGCCGCCATCGCGCTCGCGCTCGGCGTCGAGACCGACCCGGCCTGGCTGCGACTCAAGGAGTCGGCCACGCGGCTGCAGTCCCTCCAGGTGAAGGACGGCTCGGTGCCCGAGGAGGCCGACCGGCCCGAGGCATCCGCCCTCGTCGACGCGATCGTCGAGTCGATCGAGGCGCTCGCGCCGCGGTTCCCACACGAGGCCGCCTACCTCGCGGCATCCGTCGCCGACTTCCGCCGGTGGCAGGCCGAGGGCTTCGGCGTGCCCGACTTCCTCGACTCGCTCGTGGAGTTCCAGCCGCAGAAGCACCGCATCGACGGCATCCGCCACCTCGTGGTGTTCCCCATGGTGACCCAGAACGGCTCACCCGACCGGCACGTCGAGGCGCTCGTCGTCGAGACGATCTGGCCCGAGTTCATCGCCGCCCTCGAGGCCGGCGACTACTCGAACAAGCTGTTCGTGAGCCTGCGGCTCGTCGACTTCACGCCCGGGTACGACACGAACTCCGCGGTGCTGTTCCCCGAGACGGTCGCCATGCGCGAGATCCCGCCCTTCACGTGGGGCGCGATCTTCCAGGACCGCGAGGCGGCGCGCTACCGCAGGGTCGTGCGTGCGGCATCCGAGATCACGAAGCTCGAGCTGCCCGCCGACGCGGCGGCGCTGCTCGACGACCAGGAGCTCGCCGAGCGCACGTTCGTGATGTGGGACATCATCCACGACCGCACGCATATGCGCGGCGACCTGCCGTTCGACCCGTTCATGATCAAGCAGCGCATGCCGTTCTTCCTCTACTCGCTCGAGGAGCTGCGGTGCGACCTCACCGCGTTCCGCGAGTCCGTGAAGATCGAGCGGCAGCTGCGCAAGCGAGCGGATGCCGACGAATACCTGACCGCGGTCGAGTCGCAGCTGCTCGAGCAGGCCAAGCTCGTGCAGTACGCGGTGATCTTCGACCGGATCTTCCGGTTCGCGATCACGGGCTCGCGGGTGCGCAACTACGACGGGCTCGGCGGCCAGCTGCTGTTCGCGTGGCTCCACCAGAAGCACGTGCTGGAGTGGACGGATGTCTCGCTGAGCTTCGACTGGGACGCCGTGCCCGACGCCGTGGTGGAGCTCGGCGACGCGATCGACGAGCTCTACTGGAAGTCGATCGATCGCCCGAAGACCGCGCATTGGCTCGCGGCCTACGGGCTGGTGACGAGCGTCGTGACGCCCAATCCCGCCTCGGTGTGGGCGCAGGGCCTGCCGCGCGAGGTGCTCGCGGGTGCGCCGAAGGGCTACACCGACCTCGTGATGGACGACGAGTTCCCGCTGTCGATGTTCTACGAGGCGCTCGACAAGAAGATGAAGCCGGTCATCGAGTCGACGGTGGGCATCACCGCGACCTCGGAGCGCTGACCATGTCGGTCGCCGGCCGGACGGTGCTCATCGCGGGTGCGACGAGCGCGTCCGGCCAGGCGGTCGCCCGCGCGCTCGTCGACGCGGGCGCCCGCGTGGTGGTCGTGGGCAGCGACCAGGGCCGCCTCGACGCCCTCGTCGCCGAGGTTCCGGGGGTGGTGGGCGAGCTCGCCGACCTCACCGACGGCGACGACGTGCTCGAGCTCGCGATGCGCGTGCACGCGCGGGTCGGGGACCTCGACGGCGTCGTGCACCTCGTCGGGGGCTGGCGCGGTGGCGGCGGCATCCTCGGGCAGTCCGAGGAGGACTACCGCGTGCTCGAGCGGTCGTTCACCGCGCTCCGGTACGTGAGCCGCGCGTTCTGGACCGATCTCGTGGGTTCGCCGGCCGGCCGCATCGCCATCGTCTCGTCGACGACGGTCGCCGCGCCCTCGGCGGGCAGCGCCAACTACACGTCGGTCAAGGCGGCGAGCGAGTCGTGGATGCAGGCCCTCGGCCAGGGGTTCGCGAAGTCACCCGATGCCGCGGCCGCGGCCGTGACGTTCCGCGTGCGCTCGCTCGCGGGGCTCGAAGACGTGCTCGCCGACGCGGTGGTCGCCCTCTGGGACGCGGACGCGGATGCCGCGACGCTCAACGGCTCGGTGACGGAGCTCGTCGCGCGGGCCTGACCGCCGGCGCCGCGCCTGCCGCCTCGGCCCTCGTGCGTGCCCTCAGTTCGTGCCGCCGGTGGCGTGCACCGCGTAGCCCCAGCAGCCGGCTTCCTCCCAGCGGTAATCGTCACCCGTGCCCGCCTCGCCGTCGAGGGCGAGTTCCCACGCGGCGTACTCCTCGGGGTTGAGGTCTGCGGGCATCGCCGGGAAGCGGTTGGAGGCGTCGGGCGCGGGGTTCCACCACTCCCACTCGAGGTACTCCTGCCCGGCGTCGGCCATGCAGTCGCGGACGATCTGCTGGAAGGCCAGCCACGTCTGCTTCTCGGCGTCGGTCGGCTGGGCGGCGCCCGGGGTCGGGGCGGGTGCCGGGCCGCCGGGCGCCTCGGGCTGCCCGGTGAGCGGCGGGCGCAGGTCGGGTGAGGGCGACCG
>NZ_JBFUCL010000274.1:0-5153 GCF_056405255.1 Agromyces sp. P1_H4
GGAGGCGCTCGACCTGCAGCGTGAGCTCGCCAGGGCACGCCCCGACGACCCGTACGTGCAGGCCGAGCTCGCCGAGCTGGCGGGCGCCGAGTCGGCAGGGGAGCCTACGATCGAGGCATGACGGCCGAAGGAGCGGATGCCGCTGGCGCCGGCCGGTTCACCCTCGACACCCGGCTCACGGGCGCGCTCGGCGGGCGCACGGCGCAGGCGGTGGAGCGCGCGTTCGGCTACCGCACGGTCGGCGAGATGCTGGGCCACTACCCGCGGCGGTACGCGCTCCGGGGTGAGCTCACGGCGCTCGCCAGCCTCCCGCTCGACGAGAACGTCACGATCGTCGCCGAGGTGCTCGAGGTGCGCGTGCGCGAGATGCGCCAGCGGCGCGGCTCGATCCTCGAGGCGAAGATCTCCGACGGCACCGGCATCCTGACGCTCACGTTCTTCAACCAGAAGTGGCGCGAGAACGACCTGCGTCCCGGGCGCCGCGGCATCTTCGCGGGCAAGGTCGGCGACTACCGGGGCAACCGGCAGCTCGCCCACCCCGACTACGAGCTGTTCGACGACGAGACGCCCATCACGGCGGATGCCGCGGCGGCCAAGCGATGGGCCGAGGCGCCGATCCCCATCTACCCGGCGACGAGCACGCTGGCGAGCTGGCAGCTCGCGAAGTCGATCGACCTGCTGCTCGACGGCCTGGGCGAGGTCGACGATCCGGTCCCCGCCGCCGTCCGCGCGGCGCGGTCGCTCCTCGACCAGCGGCGCGCGTTCGAGGCCATCCACCGCCCCGAGGTCGAGGCCGACTGGAAGGCCGCGCGTCGCACGCTCCGCTTCACCGAGGCGTTCGTGCTCCAGACCGCACTGCTCCTGCGCCGAGCCGAGCTTCGTGCGCACTCGACGACCGCGCGGCATCCGTCGCCCGGCGGCCTGCTCGAGCGGTTCGACGCGTCCCTGCCGTTCACGCTCACGGGCGACCAGCAGTCCGTGGGGGCGGAGATCGCCGACGACCTCGAGCAGCCGGTGCCGATGAACCGGCTCGTGCAGGGCGAGGTGGGCTCGGGCAAGACGGTGGTCGCCCTGCGCGCCATGCTCGCCGTGGCCGACACCGGCGGGCAGTCGGCGCTGCTGGCGCCCACCGAGGTGCTCGCGGCCCAGCACCTGCGCTCCATGGTGCGCATGCTCGGCCCCGAGCTGTCTGCCGCGCTGGTGCCGACCCTGCTGACCGGGCAGCTGGCGACCGCCGAGCGGCGCAAGGCGCTGCTGCGCGCCGCAGCCGGGCAGTCGCGCATCGTCGTGGGCACGCACGCGCTCATCGGCGACAACGTCTCGTTCGCCGACCTCGGCCTCGTGGTCGTCGACGAGCAGCACCGGTTCGGCGTCGAGCAGCGCGAGGCGCTGCGGCTCAAGGGGCAGCACCCGCCGCACGTGCTGGTGCTCACCGCCACGCCCATCCCGCGCACGGTGGCGATGACGGTGTTCGGCGACCTCGACGTGTCGACGATCCGCGAACTGCCCGCCGGGCGCGCCGGCATCGAGTCGCACGTGGTCCCGCTCGCCGACCGGCCGGGCTGGCGCGCGCGGGTCTGGGAGCGCCTGGCCGAGGAGGTGGAGCTCGGCCGTCAGGGATTCGTCGTGTGCCCCGCGATCGAGGCCAAGGTCGCCGAAGACGACGGCGAGTCGGCCGAGGGAGGCGACGCGTCCGAGAGCGCCAGCCCCGCGGCATCCGTCGCGTCGGTGCTGGCCGAGCTCACCGCGCACCCACGGTTCGCCCACATCCGGGTCGCGCCGCTGCACGGGCGCATGAGCGCCGAGGAGAAGGATGCCACGATGCGCGCGTTCGCAGCGGGCGACCTCGACGTGCTCGTCGCCACCACCGTCATCGAGGTGGGGGTCGACGTGCCCAACGCGAGCGCCATGGTCGTCGTCGACGCCGACCGCTTCGGGGTGTCGCAGCTGCACCAGCTCCGGGGCCGCGTGGGACGGGGGAGCGTGCCCGGGCTGTGCCTGCTCGTCACCGCGGCCGAGCAGGGCTCGCTCGCACGGCAGCGGGTCGAGGCCGTGGCGGCGACGCTCGACGGGTTCGAGCTCGCCCGCGTCGACCTCGAGCTCAGGCAGGAGGGCGACGTGCTCGGGGCCGTCCAGTCGGGCGGCAGGTCGTCGCTGAAGCTGCTCCGCGTCGCGCGCGACGGCGACGTCATCGCCGATGCACGCGAGCTCGCGGCCGAGGTGCTCGACGGCGATCCGGGCCTCGACGGGCATGCGGCGCTCGCCGCTGAGGTGCGGCGCCGGGTCGACGCCGAGGCCAGCGGATTCCTGAGCAAGGGCTGAGACTCTGGATCGGCCCTTTCGCGCCGAGTTCCGCGCACTACGCTGGTGCGTATGCAGCGGATCGCCGTCGTCCCAGGATCATTCGACCCCGTCACGCTCGGCCACCTCGACGTCATCGGGCGGGCCGCGGGGCTCTACGACGAGCTGCATGTCGTCGTGGTGCACAACCCCGACAAGTCGGCCCTCCTGCCGATCGCGCAGCGGGTCGCGCTCATCGAGCGCTCGATCGCCGACGCCGGCATCCAGGGCCGCATCGTCGTCGCGTCCTGGAGCATGGGGCTCCTGGTCGACTACTGCACGGACGTCGGCGCGACGGTGCTCGTCAAGGGCATCCGCTCGCAGATCGACGTGGCATACGAGACGCCGATGGCGATCGTGAACCGCCACCTGGCCGGCGTCGAGACCGTCTTCCTCCTCCCCGACCCGGCGAACGCCCACGTGTCGAGCTCGCTCGTGCGACAGGTGTCCGCCCTCGGCGGCGACGTCGCGCCCTACGTGCCCGTCGCCGTCTCCGACTACCTCCAGGCGGCGATGACGACATGACCGAAGCGGCAGTGACCCTCAGCGGCGCCGGCGACGCGGCCGACGTGCCCGAGCTCGTGATGGGCATCGACGAGGTGGGGTCGCGCGCCGCCGCCATCGTGCAGAACGTCGAGGCCGTCATCGCCGGCAAGCGCGACGCCATCACCGCGGCGCTCACCGTGCTGCTGGCCGAGGGGCACCTGCTCATCGAGGACGTGCCCGGGGTCGGCAAGACGATGCTCGCCAAGGCGCTCGCCCGCTCGGTCGACAGCACCGTGAGCCGCATCCAGTTCACGCCCGACCTGCTGCCGAGCGACGTGACGGGCGTGTCCGTGTTCGACCAGGCGAGCCGCCGCTTCGAGTTCAAGCGCGGGCCGGTGTTCGCCAACATCATCATCGGCGACGAGATCAACCGCGCGAGCCCCAAGACGCAGTCCGCCCTCCTCGAGTGCATGGAGGAGCGGCAGGTCACGGCCGACGGCACGACCTACGTGCTCGAGCCGCCGTTCACCGTCGTCGCCACCCAGAACCCGGTCGAGATGGAGGGCACCTACCCGCTGCCCGAGGCGCAGCGTGACCGCTTCATGGCGCGCGTCTCGATGGGCTACCCGTCGCCGGCCGACGAGATCGCCATGCTCTCCCAGCGCGAGACGTCGAGCCCCCTCGACCGGCTCGGGCCGGTCGTCACGCTCGCCGAGCTGCGCGACATGATCGCGGCGGTGCAGCACGTCTTCACGTCCCAGCCCGTCAAGGAGTACGCGGTGCAGCTCGCCCGCGCCACTCGCGAGGATCGACAGCTGCGGMTCGGCGCAAGCCCCCGCGCCACCCTGCAGCTGATCCGCGCGGCGAAGGCCCACGCCGCCATGCACGGACGAGACTTCGTGCTGCCCGACGACGTGGACGCGCTCGCCGTGCCCGTGCTCGCACACCGGCTCGTGCCCACGAGCCGGGCCGTGGGCTCGCACGACCGCGACARCGGGCCGCTCATCGACGCCATCGTGCGCCGCATCGTGGGGGAGACGCCGGTTCCGGTCGGCAGCGCACGAAGGAACTGACATGTCCCGCCCGCGTCCCCTTCGCGTCTCGGCCTGGCCGCGGCTCACGCGTCGCGGGGGCACGCTGGTCGTCGTGGGCGTGGCGCTGCTCGCAGTGTCGCTGTGGTTCGACCTGCGCGACATCCTGCTGCTCGCCTTCGTGGGCATCGCGATGCCCGCCGCCGCCGCCGTGTTCGTGGTCGTGCGCACGCCGCGGCTCGCGGTCACCCGGGCGTTCGCGCCACCGGTGGTGGCGGCCGGGGGCTCGACGCGGGTGTCGCTCGTGGTCAAGAACCGCGGACGGCGCACGTTCGACGGCGCGCACTGGCGGGACACGGCGCCCGAGGGCGTGACCGCGCCGCCTGAGGCCATCCTTCCGGCGATCGGCCCGTACGAGGGGGTGCTCCCGTCGGGCGACGACACGGTTCGCCTCGAATACCGGCTCCGGATGCCGCGGCGCGGCGTCGTGTCAGTCGGACCGCTCCGCGTCGGCATCACCGACCCGTTCGGACTCGCTCGCATCGACCGCGAGATCGGCACGGGACACGAACTGGTGGTGACGCCGAGGGTCACGCCCCTCGAGGCCGCGCTGGGCAGCGCCGCGTCCATCGACGGCGTCGTGCACGGCCTGCAGCGGCGGTCGCATCCGAACTCCGACGAGCTGATCGCTCGCGAGTACCGCTACGGCGACCCGCTGCGCCGCGTGAACTGGGCGGCCACGGCCCGGCGCGGCGAGCTCATGGTGCGCGAGGAGGAGCAGCGCGGCGATCCCGAGGCGCGCATCCTGCTCGACACGACGATGTCCGGGCGCCCGCACGTGTCGTCGCTGCGACGCGAGCACGACGATCGTCCGCATCACGCCTTCGAGCTCGGCATCGAGGTGGCCGCCTCGATCGGCGTGCACCTGCTCGAGCGCGGGTTCCAGGTCCGATGCACGCAGATCGCCGACCCCGAGCGCGGCGTCGTGCCTGGCAGCGCCCTTGACGGCGGCTACCGGATGCCGGGCGGCGACCGGGTGCTGCTCGAGGACCTCGCGCGGATCGATGAGCCCGGGCGTGCCGCCCCGCACGCGGATGCCGCGACGGCGGGTCGGGAGTCGCACCCCCGTGCGCGGGAGGCGCGMGCCCCGGGTTTCGCCGTGCTGGTGGACCCCGACGATCAGGACGCCGCCAACCTGGTGGCGCTGCGGCCCGCGTTCGAGCCCGCGGTCGCCTTCGCCGCCGAGACCACGTCGAGGCGGGTGCTCGACGTGCTCGAGGAGGCCGACTGGCGCAT
>NZ_JBFUCL010000275.1:0-5146 GCF_056405255.1 Agromyces sp. P1_H4
GCGGTGAGGTGCGCGTCGATCTCATCACCGCCGGCGGCCGCGGCCAGCAGGTCGGCGAGCGCCGCCGCCTTCTCCTCGGCCTCGGGGTGCAGTGAGATCACGGCGATGCGGGGCCGCGCCCGACCGGCGGCCTGCGCCCGCAGGGCGGCCTCGGCGACGAACGGCGCGTGCAGCGGGGCATCCGCCGTCGTGGTCGCGGCCCCGCCGATGAGGTGGACGCTCACGCGGCATCCTCCCCCGCGGTGACCGGAGGCAGGGCCGACCACGGGAAGATGATCCAGTCGTCGGTGCGCCGGTAGTCGAAGTCGGGCACGAGCACCGTGTGGGACTTGGTGTAGAGCGTCGCGGTGCGCACCTCGGCACCCTCGTCGCGGATGATCGCCACCACCTTGGCGAGCGTGCGGCCGGAGTCGGAGACGTCGTCGACGAGCAGCACCCGCTTGCCGCCGAGGGCCGGGGCGTCGAGCATCGGCGGGTGCAGCACCGGCTCGGGCAGGCGTTCGTCGATGCCCGAGTAGAACTCCACGTTGATGGAGCCGCACGCCTTGGTGCCGAGGGCGTACGAGATCGCACCGGCGAGCAGCAGCCCCCCGCGGGCGATGGCGATCACGACGTCGGGGGTGAACCCCGATCGCAGCACGTCGCCGGCGAGCGATCGAGCCGCCTCGCCGAACGCGTCCCAGGTGAGGATCTCGCGGCGGATCCCGTCGACGCCGGTGCCTGCGTCGTTCGCATCGAAGGTCATCCGAACAGGCTACCCGGCGGCGCCCGTGGGTCGCTCGGGGGCGGCGGGCTCCTCGGGCGGCAGCGAGTGTGTGGCAGCCGGATCGGGCTGCTCGCCGGTGGACAGCGACGGCGGCGCGAGCCCCRCACCCGTGTGCCGCAGCCCGGCGACCCGCTCGTTGAGGTAGGAGATGATCGTCGCCGACGCCGTGCCCACGATCGCGATGCCGCCGGCCATCAGCAGCACCGCGTAGAAGCGGCCCAGCGCGGTGACCGGGTAGGTGTCGCCGTAGCCGACCGTCGCGATCGTCACGAGCGCCCACCAGATGGCGTCGCCGAACGTCGTAATGTTCGCGCCGGGCGCGTCGCGTTCGGCCTCCAGCGTCGCGAGCGCGAGGAAGAAGACCCAGGCCGTCGCGTAGGCGAGCGCGAGGATGATGAACTGCGCCCGGACCGCACTGGGAGTGTGCCGCTTCAGCAGGGGCAGGTCCTGCAGGAGGCCGACGACGCGGAGCGCCCGGAACACCGGCAGGATCGCCGAGAGCACCTCGAGCGGGTGATGCCACGCGTAGTGCCACCGCCGGCCGCGCGGCGTGAGTACGATCCGGATCACCACGTCGACGATGAAGAGGATCCACGTGGCGATGAGGATGACGAAGATGACGGTCGTCACCGTCTGCGGCCGATCGGGCCACAGCACGTACACCGTGTAGGTGAACACGAACAGCACGCCGAGCAGCGCGAGGCTGCGACCGGTGGCGTCGACGTAGCGGCGTCGCCGGCTGGTGGCCTCGTCGCCCTCGGGAGTCCCGCGGAGGGTCGTCACCGTGCGGCCTCGGGCTTGACCGCGAGCTCGCCCTTGGCGAAGCGGTGCGGCGCGGCCTGGGCCACGGGCTTGACGACGATGAGGTCGAGGTCGACGTGGCGGGGCTTCTGCACGGCGTCGAGGATGACGGCGGCGATGTCGTCGGCCAGGAGCGGCTCGGGCACGTCGTCGTACACCGCGTCGGCGCGCTCGCGGTCGCCCCCGAAGCGCACGAGCGCGAACTCCTCGGTCTTCACCATGCCCGGCGCGACCTCGACCACTCGGAGCGGCTCGCCGTTCAGCTCCAGCCGCAGCACCTCCGTGAGCGCGTGCGCCGCGAACTTGGCGGCGTTGTAGCCGCCGCCGCCCACGTATGCGGTGTGCCCCGCGATCGAGGTGACGTTCACCACGTCGGCCACGCCGCGCTCGACCGCGCCGCGGCGCAGCAACGGGAGCAGCGCGCTCGTGACCCGCTTGAGCGCCAGCACGTTGACCTCGAACATCCACGCCCAGTCGTCGATCGAGGACGCCTCCACCGAGTCGAGGCCCTTCGCGCCGCCCGCGTTGTTCACGAGCGCGTGCACCGGGCCGGTGGCCTCGAGGTGGTCGCGCAGGGCGTCGACGTCGCGTTGGTCGGTGAGGTCGGCCACGAACACGGATGCCCCGGTCGCGTCGGCGAGCGCACGCAGGCRCTCCTCGCGGCGGGCGACGCCCACCACGTCCCACCCGGCGGCCCGGAAGGCGCGCACGGTGGCCTCGCCGATCCCCGAACTCGCCCCGGTCACGACCGCTCGCAGCACTCCCATGCGCCTTATTCTGCACTGCGGCCGGTCCGATCCGGCACAGCACCGGCAGGACGCGTGGAGCCGCCGCCGCGGCATCCGTCGAACCGGTGCGGTTGAATGGGTCGATGCAGACGAGGCCGCACCCGACGACCCCGACGAAGCGCCGGCGGGTCCCGCTGTGGGACAACGCCCGGTGGATCGCGATCACGCTCGTGGTGATCGGCCACGGCATCCTCCCGCTCATCGCGGAGGACGACATCGCGTACAGCGTCTACCTGTTCATCTACTCGTTCCACGTGGCCGTCTTCGTCACGGTGAGCGGCTACTTCGCGAAGTCGGGGCCGCCCACTGCGAGGTCGCTGCGACAGATCCTCACCGACATCGTCTTCCCCTACTTCATCTTCGAGACCATCTGGTCGGTCGTGAAGTGGGCGCTCGGCGGCGAGTTCAGCCTCGACTACACGACCGCGTCGTGGACGCTGTGGTTCCTCATCGCCCTGGCGATCTGGCGGATCGTGCTGCCCTACCTCGTGCTGCTGCGCTACCCCCTGCTCATCGCCGTCGCGATCTCGATCGGGGCGGGGTACACCGAGACGATCGACTCGACGCTGGCGATCTCGCGCACGCTCGGCATGCTGCCGTTCTTCGTGTTCGGGTGGAAGCTGCGCCAGTGGCAGCTCACCGGCAGGTGGCTCGACCTGCCGTCACGGGTGGCGTGGCGCTGGCGTGCCGGCGCGATCGCCCTCTTCGCCGGCGTCCTCCTGCTGATGCCGTTCGCGATCGAGACGTGGCGCGACCTGAAGCTCCGGCGCTTCATGCTCTACGACGAGGCGTACGTGGCGATCGGCTACGACGACCCGTGGTCGGGCGCGATCCGGCTGGTGCTGCTGCTCTCCGCGATGCTGCTCGCCGTGGCGTTCCTCGTGCTGATGCCGCGCGGGTCGCGCTGGTTCACGGGCTTCGGCACGGCCACGATGTACATCTACCTGCTGCACACGTTCATCCTCTTCCCGTTCCGGGAGACGCCGCTCCTGCACGGACGCCAGCCGTTCTGGGTGCTGCCCGCCATGATCCTGTTCTGCATCGGCATCTCGGTGGTGCTGTCGCTGAAGCCGGTGCGGCGGGTGTTCCGGCCGCTCGTGGAGCCGCGGGCGAGGTGGCTGTTCCGCGCCGAGCCCGCGACCGCGACGGGCACGCTCGTGCTGCCGCCCGGTGCGATGCCCCCGGCCCCGTCCGTCGCGCAGGAATCGCCCCCTCCCGCAGCGCCGCCGGCCGAGTCGGCCGGACCCGAGGATCCGCCGCGGACTGGCCCGACTCCCCAGGCGTGACGCGGGCCGCCGCCCGATGACGCCGTGTGTCGGCATCCGTTGCCGCCCTCTCGGCGCGGACGTAACGTGGCTCGCGGTTGCGGCGGGTCCGCACACCCGACCGAGAAGGAGACCTCATGGCAGAGCATGCCGCCGACTGGCGCTTCGAGACGAAGCAGGTGCACTCAGGCGCAGCCCCCGACCCGGTGACCCACGCCAGGGCCACCCCGATCTACCAGACCACGTCGTACGTGTTCGACAACGCCCAGCACGCGCAGAACCTCTTCGCGCTGGCCGAGTTCGGCAACATCTACACGCGCATCATGAACCCCACGCAGGCCGTCGTCGAGGAGCGCATCGCCGCGCTCGAGGGGGGCACCGGCGCCCTGCTCGTCGCCTCGGGCCAGGCCGCCGAGACGTTCGCGGTGCTGAACATCGCCCAGGCGGGCGACCACATCGTCTCGTCGTCGTCGATCTACGGCGGCACGTACAACCTCTTCAAGTACACGCTCGCCAAGCTCGGCATCGAGACCACGTTCGTCGAGAACCAGGACGACGCCGACGAGTGGCGCCGCGCGGTGCGCCCGAACACCAAGCTCTTCTTCGCCGAGACCATCGGCAACCCGAAGATCAACGTCCTCGACATCGAGCTCGTGGCCGGCGTCGCGCACGACGCGGGGATCCCGCTCATCGTCGACAACACGATCGCCACGCCGTACCTGATCCGCCCGTTCGAGCACGGCGCCGACATCGTGATCCACTCGGCGACGAAGTTCCTCGGCGGCCACGGCACCGTCATCGGCGGCGCCATCGTCGACGGCGGCACGTTCGAGTGGTCGAAGAACGTCGAGAAGTTCCCCGGCCTGACCGAGCCCGACCCGTCGTACCACGGCGCGAGCTACACGGCCGCGGTCGGCGACGGCCTCGCGTACGTCATCAAGGCGCGGGTGCAGCTGCTCCGCGACCTCGGCGCGGCGATCGCCCCGAACAACGCGTGGCTGCTGATCCAGGGCATCGAGACGCTGTCGCTGCGCATCGAGCGTCACGTGCAGAACGCGCAGGAGATCGCGGAGTGGCTCGACAACCACCCCGACGTGGCGAGCGTGAACTACTCGGGCCTGCCCTCGAGCCCGTGGTACGCCGCGGCGAACAAGTACGCGCCCAAGGGCGTCGGCGCGGTGCTCTCGTTCGAGCTGAAGGGCGGCGTCGACGCGGGTMGCGCGCTCGTCGACAACCTGCAGCTCTTCAGCCACCTCGCCAACATCGGCGACGTGCGCTCGCTCGTCATCCACCCGGCGTCCACCACGCACTCGCAGCTCACGCCCGAGCAGCAGCTCACGACCGGCGTCACGCCGGGCCTCGTGCGCCTCTCGGTGGGCATCGAGAACATCGACGACCTCAAGGCCGACCTCGAGGCCGGCCTGGCCGCGGCGCGCGCCGCCACGGAGGCCGCCCGGGTCTGACCCCGGCCGACACGAACGAGGGATGCCGCGGGCCGCACGTGCCCGCGGCATCCGTCGTTCCAC
>NZ_JBFUCL010000276.1:0-5135 GCF_056405255.1 Agromyces sp. P1_H4
GCTGGAACTCGCCGCGATGCACCGACAGTTGCGGCCAGTGGTAGCCGGCCGCGGTGCCGCGCGGCTCGCTCCAGATGAGCTGGCCGAGGCGATTGACGTACGTCAGCCGGCTGGGCGCCACGCCGATCGCGGCCACGGCGTCGCCGAGCCCGAGTTCGGTCAGCTCCCGCACCGCATGCGGGAGGAGGTTGATGCCGACGCCCAGCGGGCGGAGCTCCTGTGCGCGCTCGACCACGACGACGTCGGGGATTCCCGCGCGTTCGAGGCTCAGGGCGGTCGCGAGACCGCCGATTCCCGCACCGACGATGACGACCTTCACACGGCCTCCTTGCTCATGTGGATGTAATTTTGAAGCAAACATATCGCTCGGTCAAGGGCGAGATCGCACACGCGGCCGGCGCGGGTCAGAGGAACAGCTTGAGGCCCACGTGCGACGCGGCGAAGCCGAGCCGATCGTAGAACCGGTGGGCGTCCTCGCGGCGCGAGTCCGAGGTGAGCTGCACCAGCGCGGCACCCCGTGCGCGGGCGTCCTCGATCGCCCACCGCATCATGGCGCTTCCGAGCCCGTGGCCACGCACGGATTCCGCGACCCGCACCGCCTCGACCTGCATCCTGGTCGCACCGCCGCGCGCGAGCCCCGGGATGAGCGTGAGCTGCATCGTGCCGACGACCTCGCCCGCGGCATCCTCGACCGTGACGAGCGTCTGCGCCGGATCGCCGTCGATCGCATCGAACGCGGCCTCGTAGGCGCCCCGCCGCTCGGGCGACGTGCTGTCGTCGTTCGCCCGCAGCGCGTCGGCCGCGAGGAGCCCGATCAGGGCGGGGAGGTCGTCGCGGCGCGCACGTCGGACCGTGAACGGCGCGCCGGCGGCGTCGAGCATGACGGGAGTGGTGAGGGTGGCAGCGGGCATGCCCTCCAACCTGCCACAACCGCCGCGTCGCCGACGATCCCTCCGCGACCGCTCATCGCACGATCCGGTCCGCTCGCCGCAGGGGGCTTCCCCAGGTCCGCATCCATGCGCTAGCGTCGAGAACCCGACCGAACGATCGGTCAGGAACTACAGCGCTCCCACCCCTTGCGCTCCCTCCCCTACTGAGACCCCACGCCAGAACAACGGAGTTCGCATGACGTCAACCGTCCCCGAAGAAGCCCAGCGCACCGGCCGCATGCCGGCCGAGGAGCGCAAGGTCCTCGCCGRCACGCTGGTCGGCACCTCGATCGAGTGGTACGACTTCTTCATCTACGCGCAGGCAGCGGGCCTCGTGCTCGCCCCGCTCTTCCTCGCCCCCGTCGCCGAGACGAGCCCGGGCCTCGCCCAGGTGCTCGCCTTCGCGACGATCGGCATCTCGTTCCTCTTCCGGCCGCTCGGCGCCATCGTCGCGGGCTACCTCGGCGACCGCTTGGGCCGCAAGCGGATGCTGGTCTTCACCCTCGTGCTGATGGGCCTGTCGACCGCACTGATCGGCCTCCTGCCGACGTATGCCGCGATCGGCATCGCCGCGCCGATCCTGCTGATCCTGCTCCGCATCCTGCAGGGCTTCTCCGCCGGCGGCGAGTGGGGTGGCGCCGCGCTCATGGCGGTCGAGCACGCTCCCACCGCGCGCCGCGGCTACTTCGGCGCGTTCCCGCAGATCGGCGTGCCCGTCGGCATGATCCTCGCCACGTCGACCCTCTTCGTGATCACGTCGCTGCTCACGCCCGAGCAGTTCACCACGTGGGGCTGGCGCATCCCGTTCCTGCTGTCGATCGTCCTGATCGCCGTCGGCTATGTCATCCGCCGCGCGGTCGAGGAGAGCCCGATCTTCCAGGACTTGCAGCGCCGCAAGAAGGAGTCCGCGACGCCGCTGCGCCAGCTGTTCCGCCACAACACGAAGTCCGTCATCCTCACCGCCGTCATCTTCATCGGCAACAACGCCGCGGGCTACCTGCTGATCGCGTTCTTCGCCACCTACGCGGTCACGGTGCTCGGCATGGACCGACCGACCGTGCTCCTCGCGACCACGCTCGCGTCGTTCGGCTGGCTGGTCTTCACCCTGTGGGGCGGCCATGTCTCCGACCGGCTCGGGCGTGTGCGCACCTTCCAGATCGGCTACGCGTTCCTCGCGCTGTGGGCGGTGCCCATGTGGTTCCTCATCGACACCGGCGACATCGTGTGGTACTTCGTCGCGCTGTTCGTGATGACGTTCGGCCTCGGCCTCTCGTACGGACCGCAGGCGTCGCTCTACGCCGAGATGTTCCCCGCGAACGTCCGCTACTCGGGCGTCTCGATCGGCTACGCGCTGGGCGCGATCCTCGGCGGCGCGTTCGCTCCGATGATCGCCGAGGCGCTCATGAGTTCGACGGGCCAGTCGTGGACGATCGGCGTGTACATCGCCCTCGCCGCCCTGATCTCGCTCGTCGGCGTCTCCCTCGTGAAGGAGCCGAAGGGCATCGACCTGCACGCGTAGGTCGCGGTCGCCCGGCGKGGTCCACGCGATGAAGGGGGCGGATGCCGCATCCGCCCCCTTCACGTGCGCCCTCACGCCGGCCGGCGAGGGGTGCGATCAGAGGTCAGGTCGCGCGCGCGTCACGGCGATACCGGATGCCGCCGTCGCCGTGCCGCTCCACCGAGAACCCGTTCTTCTCCAGCACGCGCTGCGACGCACGATTGTCGTCCGTCGTCTCGGCGACGATCGCCGAGGCGCCGTGCCGGAGGGCCAGGCCGACGGCCGCCCGAAGCGCCTCGGTCGCGTAGCCCCGCCCGCGTGCCGCCGGCACGAGTCCGTAGCCGAGCTCGGCGACGCCGTCATCGGGGACACCGAGGAAGCCGATACCGCCGACCGCGAGGCCGTCGGCACGACGACGGATCAGGTACAGCCTGAACACCGGGTCGAGGAGCGCGGGGTCCGCGTCGGCGATCGCGGGCAGCACGTCGAGCTCGTCGGCGAGCGGATACTCGGGATGCCAGTCGTCGCCCGGCGCAGCCACGCCGGCGACGATCCGCGCGGCCTCCGCGGGGGTGATCGGGTGCAGCAGGAGCCGAGGGGTCACGAGGTCCATCGCCGCCAGTCTGACAGAGGACAGCGGCAGGCCAGGTGGCGGCGGGGTGCCCATGCCGCCCGCGTCAACGGGTGGCCGCTGTCGGCGGCATCCGGGACCATGGGCCCATGGATGTCACCGACTGGCTGCTCGACGCCGACCCCTCCATCCGCTGGCAGGTCATGCGCGACCTGCTCGACGAACCGGCCGACCGGGTCGCCGCCGAGCGGGCACGGGTGGCCCGTGACGGCTGGGGCCGGGCGCTGCTCGACCTGCAGGACGAGCGCGGCTACTGGGGCGGCGACGAATACGGCGAAGACGGCGACCGCCGCGGCACGCACTGGACCCTCTTCAACCTGCTGCGGCTCGGCGCACCGGCCGACGACCCCGCGGTGCGCTCGGCGATCGAGCGGGTTCGTGACGGCGTGGTGTGGAAGTACCACGACGGCCTGCCCTACTTCCACGGCGAGGTCGAGGAGTGCGTGAACGGCGGCGTGCTCGCGCTCGCGGCCTATTTCGGCGAGGCGGGGGCCGGCAGCGACCGCATCGTGGCGCGGCTGCTCGAGGAGCAGCTCGACGACGGCGGCTGGAACTGCGATCGCGCCGAGGGCTCGGTGCGCTCCTCGTTCGACTCCACCATCTGCGTGCTCGAAGGCCTGCTCGGGTACCAGCGGGCCGTGACCGACCCGCCACCGGCCATCGCCGAGGCCCGGCGCCGCGGCGAGGAGTACCTGCTCGAGCGGAGCCTGTTCCGCCGGCGGTCCACCGGCGAGGTCGTGAAGCAGCGCTACCTCAACTTCGCGTTCCCGCCCTACTGGACCTACGACGTGCTGCGCGCGCTCGACTACTTCCGCGACGCCGGCGGCCGCCCCGACGCCCGCCTCGGCGAGGCGATCGACGTGGTGCGCGCGCAACGCCGCGACGAYGGGCGCTGGCCGGCGGGCCGGCCGTGGCGRGGCGAGGTGTTCTTCGCGCTCGACGCACCCGAGGGCGACCCCAGCCGGTGGAACACGCTCAGGGCGCGGCGCGTGCTGCGCTGGGTCGAGGGCGACGCCTCGCCGGGCGCTGCGGCGGGCTAGGCGGGAAGGCCCTCGAGTTCGCCCATCGCGGTCGCGAACTCGCCGCCGAACGGGTCGTCGTCGACGAATTCCAGCTCATTGCGATCCATGATGTGTACCCCGATCCGCACCTTCGGCATGACTCGATTTGTTCGAGACGCCACGTTATGCCTGAAGGCAGGCGACCGCCAGCCCCCCGAACCGGGGGAAAGCGTCGCTCGCGGCGGTCACGACGCGGTTCGGCCCTCGAGCCGCGCGAGGCGGGCCCTGGCGTTCTGCTCGCTCGGCGACATCCGGCCCAGCACTCGCGTGCCCACGGCGAGGAACACCCGCGTCAACGTGATCGCCGGCCACCACGGCCGCCGCAGGCCGAGCAGCTCGCGGTAACGCGAGTCGAGTGAGGCGACGGCCCCGCCGAAGAGGATCGGGTAGAGCCGCCMGGTGAGCCCGGGCAGGCCCGGCCGGCGGATGAATCGCACCGCGGCGGCAACCCGCTCGTCGGGTTTCGCGTCGGCGAGGAACGCCGTGAGCTCGGCGTGCAGCTGCGCCACGCTCGTGGGCGGGTCGGTCACGCCCATGAGCCGGCCGGCCTCCGCCCACTCGCGCACGTAGGCGTCGAGCCCGCCAGGCACCGGCCGTCCCCAGATCCGGTGCGCGCCGATGAACGCCTCGGTGAAGGCGTCATGCACCCAGCGCAGCAGGTCCTCGTCGTTGGCCGAGTACTCGCGCTCCACCCCTCGAGCGTCGACGTACGTGCCGGTCACGCGCTCGTGCAGCCTGCTCACCCGAGCGGATGCCGCGGTCGCCGCACGCCGGTCGCCGAAGGTCGTCATGGCGACCCACCGCACGGTGCCGTCGAGTCGTCCGAGCGGGTCCTCGCCGTAGCGCGAGTGGTCGTGGACGCCGGCCATCGCCCCCGGATGCAGCGTCTGCAGCAGCAGGGCGCGGATGCCGGCGACGAGGGTCGGCAGCGCGCCGTTCACGGCCCAGACGGCGCTGCCCGGCCCGAAGAACCCGGCGTCGTCGCCCTCAGCGAGTGAGCGGGTCCACGCCGGACC
>NZ_JBFUCL010000277.1:0-5132 GCF_056405255.1 Agromyces sp. P1_H4
GGCCCGCGGCGGGCGGGCGCGTACGGGCGAGCGCCCGGCCCAGACGCTCGGAGGTCTCGGAGATGCCCCGGCGGTTCGAGCCGAGCCCGTGCACGACGCGCACCCGATGGCCGGCGGCGTTGAGCGCGTCGCCGAGCGGCCGGAGGAACGTCCAGTGCTCGTAGATGCCGGGCAACAGGATGACCTCGGGCAGGTCCCGCGAGCCCGAGGCCCACGCGCGCGGCGACGGGCGCAGGCGCCCCAGCCCCCATGGCGGCCGGAGGATCGCGAGCTGCCGTGCGCCCGCGTACACGTAGTCGCTGGCCCACCACCAGCCTCGAACCACCGCCGGCGGCAGCTCGGGCTCGGTGGGCGCGCGCACCTCGTCGCCGACGCGATCGCCGTGGGCGTGCGCCGCCACGAGCATCGCGACCTGCTCGCCGGCCGTCACCATGGTCTCGTGTCCGCGGCCGGGTACCTCGACGTAGCGGGCGTGCGGCACGAGCCGCGCCACCTCCTGCGCCCACGCCCTCGGCGAGATGCGGTCGTCCTCGCCGCGGATCACGAGCGTCGGCCGCGCGACATCCGGAAGCGTCTGCTCGAGGTGGTGGTCGAGCATCTGGCCGAGCTTCGCGAAGTACCACCGCGGCCCGGCCTGCAGGTAGGTGAAGACCGCGAGCCCCATGACCTTGGGCTTGGTGATCGACTCGTCCTGCAGCAGGCGCAGGGCCTGCATGCCCATGCTGCGCTCGCGCGGGTTCACGGTCGGCGCGATGAGCACCACGCGGGCGACCCGCTCGGGATGGCGGGCGGCCGCCTCGGCGACGATCTGCGTGCCCATCGAGTGGCCGACGAGCACCACGTCGTGCAGGTCCTCGGCCTCGAGCAGTGCGGCGAGGTAGTCGCCCGACGCGCGCATCGACAGCGGCTCGTCGGGCTCGGGCGCCTCGCCGAAGCCTGGCAGGTCGAGCGCGAGCACCCGCCCGTCGAGGGCCAGGGCGTCGGCGAGGCCCGAGAAGTAGCGGTGTCCCATGCCGATGCCGTGCACCAGCACGTAGCACGGCCCCGCGGCGGTGCCCGACTCGGTGATCACCGTCACGCCGTCGCCGCGGCGGAACTCGCGAGTCACCGACATGGCGGCAGTCTACGAGGCGGAGCCGAGCGTGGCGTGAATCGCGCAGCGACCGTGCGGATGCCGCGGTCCCACCCAGCACCGGGCACGCGCTCAGTCGATGAGGCCGGATGCCGCGAGCAGGCGCAGCACCTCGACGCCCGCCGGCGGGCAGCGGTGGGCGTCGGCGGTGGTCACCCAGTGCAGGGCGCCCACCTCAGCGGAGGCGGCGGGCGCGGCATCCGTCTCGGCGCGGAAGACCCGCATGCGCACCAGCCGGCCCTCGGGCTCGCCGTGCGCCTGCACMACCACCTCGAAGAGCTCGTCGAGCGCGTCGGGGTCGAGGTCGAGCGCGACCTCCTCGAAGGCCTCACGCGCTGCGGCCTCGGCGGCGGTCTCGCCCGGGTCGATCTTGCCGCCCGGCATGTAGTGCACGTCGCGGCCGCGCGCGGTGACCATGAGCACCCGCCGGTCGCGCACGAGCGCGATGGCGGCGACGAGGAGGTCGGGCAGCTGCGGCATCCTCTCCACCCTAGGCGGGGCGGCTCCACACACGACCCCCGCTGCGCTGGCGGGCAGCCCTCCGCGCCCCCCGCTACGCTGGCTCGCAGTCCGATCGCGAAGGAGCGGCCCGATGACCGAGGCGAACCGCGGCTACGCGCGCACCGTGCAGTCCGACGTGTACCGCGCCGGGGTGAGCGGCACGAAGCCGGCCGTGCCCGTCGACGTGGTGGCGCTCGAGCGCGCCGCCCGCAAGGCGACGTCCGCCGAGGCGTTCGCCTACCTCGCCGGCGGGGCAGGGTCGGAGGCGACCRTGGCCGCGAACCGGGCCGCGTTCGGGCGGTGGCAGGTGTGGCCGCGCGTCCTCCGCGACGTGGCCGAGCGCGACCTCTCGATCGAGCTCCTCGGGCGGCGACGCGCCAGCCCGTTCCTGCTCTCGCCCATCGGGGTCGCCGAGCTGGCGCACCCCGATGCCGACGTGGCCGTGGGCCGCGCGGCATCCGCGCTCGACGTGCCCTACGTGCTGTCGAACCAGGCGTCGCGCCCGATGGAGGAGGTCGCCGCCGCGATGGGCGACGGATCGCGGTGGTTCCAGCTCTACTGGAGCGCCTCGCACGACCTCAACGCGTCGCTGCTGCGCCGGGCGGAGGCGGCCGGTTGCGAGGCCGTCCTCGTCACGCTCGACACGCACCTGCTCGGCTGGCGCGCCCGCGACCTCGACGCCGCGTTCCTGCCGTTCACGCGAGGGCAGGGCATCGCGCAGTACACGAGCGACCCGGTGTTCGCCGAGCTCGTGCGCGCGCGGGTGTCGGGAAGCGCCGTCGGGGGAGCGCGACCCAGAGTGACGCCGACCCTGTTGCGCTCGGCCCTGTCGATCGCCCGCCGCGGCGCCGGCACGAGGCTGGTCGAGGGCGGCGTGCGCGACGCCCTGCGCTCGCCGCTGCCCCGGGCGGCGGTCGAGACCTTCCTCGACGTCTTTTCGGACGCGAGCCTCACGTGGGACGACCTCGCCAGGCTGCGTGAGTGGACCTCGCTGCCCGTGCTGCTGAAGGGCGTGCTGCATCCGGATGACGCGAGCCGGGCCCTCGACGCCGGTGTCGACGGCATCGTGGTGTCGAACCACGGCGGCCGTCAGGTCGATCGCTCGGTGGCGACCCTCGACGCGCTGCCGGAGGTCGTCGAGCGGGTCGGCGCACGCGTGCCGATCGTGCTCGACAGCGGCGTGCGCAGCGGAGCCGACGCGTTCATCGCGCTCGCCCTCGGAGCCACGGCGGTCGGCATCGGCAGGCCCTACGCGTACGGCCTCGCCGTGGCCGGCGAGACCGGGGTGCGCGAGGTCGTGCGCAACCACCTCGCCGAGCTCGACCTCACGATGGCGCTCGCGGGCCACCGCTCGATCGGGGAGATCGGGCGGCACTCGCTCCGGGCTGCCTGAGCGGGCCCCACCCCCGTTTCCCGCGCCGCGCCGTCGCGCCCCGAGGGGGCCGCGGGGTGGCAGGCGCGCGCTAACGCTGCCACGCATATTCCAAAAGTTGTACCACAGCGCGCGAAACAATGAACCATTGCGCTCGACTTACGTCGTGGCTAGGTTGGCTTTTATCGCACCGGTCGACGGAAGCCCCCCAACCGGGGGTGCAGCGCCACCGGCACGGACGACGCCGGCACCCCGCCGGCGTCGGGGCCTGTCAACGTCGACGGAGGAGCTCCATGAAGTCGTCACCGCCGATGACCGCGCCCTCGACGATCGAGGGCGCGCTGCTGACCTCGCTCCGCGGCCGCATGGTCGCCGACCCCGCCGTCGCGACTCCGGACGCCGCCGCGGACGCCGCCGTTCGCCTCGATGCCGAGGTCGAGGCCTTCGGTGCGACGTCACCGGCCGTCACAGCTGCGCACTGGCGGCGCGTCCGGACCCGGTGCGCGGCGTTCGGCCCGGAAGTCGTCCGGCTGCTCGACGAGGCGGCGGCGTCCGACGGCGGCAAGCACCTCCGGCCACGTCTCGTGGCCGCCGCCTACTTCGGATTCGGCGGCGCTGACCACCGCGTGCTCGGCGAGGTCGCCGGCGCCCAGCAGCTGCTCCACCTCGGCCTCTGCATGCACGACGACCTGATCGACGGCGACCGGCTGCGCCATGGCCGGCCGAACCTGCTCGCCGCGTACGAGGCCGGCGACCGCGCAGCGGGGCTGACGGATGCCGCGGCCGACCGGCACGCGATGGCGGCCGCCCTGCTCGCCGGCGACCTCGCCCTGAACGCCGCGCTCCTCGCACTGCTCGACGCGCCCGCCCCCGCACCGCTGCAGCAGCGGCTCGCCGCCGAGGCCGCCGCGGCGCTGGAGCGCACGATCGCCGGCGAGCTGCTCGACGTGCGCTCGGAGCTGGTCCGCCCCGACCTGGCCGACCCGCTGAGGGTCGCCGAGCTGAAGACCGCCGTCTACAGCGTGTCGCTGCCCCTTCGGCTCGGCGCGATCGCCGCCGGCGTGGCATCCGTCGACGTCCTCGACAGCCTCGACCGGGCCGGCCTCGCCTTCGGCATCGCCTATCAGCTCGCCGATGACGACCTCGGCCTCTTCGGCACCGAGGCCGTCACCGGCAAGTCGGTGCGGTCCGACCTGCAGCAGGGCACGCGCACGGAGCTCATCCGACTGGCCTACGGGCGGCTCGACGCCCCTGGCCGCGCGATGCTCGACGCCGTGCTCGGCGCACCGTCGGTGACCGACCAGCACGCCGACCTCGTGCGCGACCTCGTGCTCCGCAGCGGCGCCCGCGATGCCGCGGCGGTCGCCATCGACGAGCACGTCGCCCGCGGCATCCGCATCGCCGAGGCCAACCTGCCGGGCCCCCTCGCGACCCACCTGGCCCGACTCGCCCGATCGATGCGAAGCCGCACCCGATGATCCGAACACCCTGGAGGAATGACGTGACCATGCTCGACACCGCACCCCCGCTCGTCACCGACGCGAACGCGCCCACCCCCTCGACCGGTTGGACGCACGGTCGCGTGGGCGTGTGGCTGGTCGGCGCCCGCGGCTCGGTGGCCACCGCCGTCGCGGTCGGACTGCACGCCCTTGCCACCGGCCTCGCGGCTCCCACGGGCTGCGCCACGGCCGGCGCCGAGTTCGCGGGCGTGCCGCTGCCGGGCTTCGACGACCTCGTGCTCGGCGGGCACGACGTCAGCACCACGCCGCTCGCGCATCGCGCGCAGGCGCTCGCCGACTCGGGCATGATCCCGCAGCGCTACGTCACCGCCGCGCTCGCTGGGCTCGAGCAGGCCGACGCCGAGATCCGGCCGGGCTACCAGCCGGCGACCCACGCCGGCACCCAGGCCGCCGCCGTGGCGAGGCTCGCCGGCGACATCATCGCGTTCCGCGACCGGCACGGGCTCGACCACGTCGTCGTCGTCGACATCTCGTCGACCGAGCCCATCGCCGTCGACCGCCCCGAGTTCCATGACGCGGCGCTCCTCACGGACGCCCTCGGCGACCCGGCCGAGGCCGTGCTGCCGGCGAGCTCGATCGCCGCGCTCGCCGCGATCGAGTCCGGCAG
>NZ_JBFUCL010000278.1:0-5126 GCF_056405255.1 Agromyces sp. P1_H4
GGCCGGCCTGTCGTACCCGATGCCCTTCGGCGTAGACACGACCGCCCTCGTCGCGCTCCTGCGAGCGGTCGCCGCGCGCTTCCCACTCGCGGGGGCGGCGATCGCCGGGTTCGCGCCGCGCTCGGCCGAGGCCGCCGAAGACGACCTGCCCACGATCCTGCGCATCGTGGCGGCGCTCACGTCGGCCGGCGGCACGCGGACGGCGACCGACGCGTGACGCGGGTCCCCCCGCCTGCCTAGGCTGGCCATGGCTGCCCGGCCGCGATCGGGCCCGGAGGGAGACGCATGGAGCGCGAGGTGGACGTCGTCGTGATCGGCGCCGGGCCGGTCGGTGAGAACGTGGCCGACCGGGCCAGGGCCGGCGGACTCGAGGTGGTGCTCGTCGAGCACGAGCTCGTGGGCGGCGAGTGCTCGTACTGGGCCTGCGTGCCGTCGAAGACACTCCTTCGCAGTGCGGCCGTGCTCCGCGCCGCGCGGCGCGTGCCCGGAGCCGCGGAGGCGATCACGGGTGAACTCGACGTCGCCGCCGTGCTCCGCCGCCGTGACTACTGGGTCTCCGACTGGGACGACCACGGCGCGGCCGATTGGGTGGCGAGCGTGGGCATCCAGCTCGAACGCGGTCACGGTCGCATCGACGGGCCGCGCCGGGTCGTGGTGACGCACGCCGACGACGGTGAGACGACGCTCGTGGCGCGCCACGCCGTGGTGGTGTCGACCGGATCCGATCCGGTCGTGCCGCCCATCGACGGGCTCGCCGCCGCCCGACCTTGGACGAGCCGCGACGCCACCAGCGTGAAGGAGCCGCCCACCCGCCTCGCCGTCATCGGCGGCGGCGTGGTCGCCGTCGAGATGGCGACGGCGTTCGCCGGCTTCGGCACCGAGGTGACGGTGCTCGCCAGGAGCGGACTGCTCGGCGGCATGGAGCCCTTCGCGGGAGAGGCCGTGGCCGCCGGCCTGCGCGRCCTCGGCGCCACGGTGCGACTCGGCGTCACGCCGACGCGGGTCGAGCGGAACGGCGACGACGAGGTGGTCCTGACCCTCGACGACGGCTCCACGGTGATCGCCGACGAGGTGCTGGTCGCGACCGGACGGCGACCCCGCACCGACGGAGCGGGCCTGGAGACCGTGGGCCTCGAGCCCGGAGCCTGGCTCGACGTCGATGACACGATGGTCGTCCGCGGCGCCGACGGCAACGGTGGCGACGACAACGGCGCCGACGGCGACGGCCGCGACTGGCTCTACGCCGTCGGCGACGTCAACCACCGTGCGCTGCTCACCCACCAGGGCAAGTACCAGGGCCGCGCCGCCGGCGACCTCATCGCGGCCCGGGCGCTCGGGCGACCGGTCGACGTGTCGCCGTGGGGCGTGCACGTGGCCACCGCCGACCACGCCGCGGTGCCGCAGGTGGTGTTCGCCGAGCCCGAGTGCGCGTCGGTCGGGCTGACCGAGGCGGATGCCGCGAAGGCGGGCCGTGCGATCCGGATCGCCGACGTGCCGATGCAGTCCGCGAGCGGCGCCGGCATCCTTGCCGACGGCTACGACGGCCGTGCCCGGCTCGTGATCGACGCCGAGCGCGACGTCGTCATCGGGGCCACGTTCGTCGGCCAGGACGTCGCCGAGCTGGTGCACGCGGCGACGATCGCCGTGGTGGGTGAAGTGCCCGTCGCGCGGCTCTGGCACGCGGTGCCGTCGTTCCCCACCATGAGCGAGGTGTGGCTGCGCCTGCTCGAGGACCTCGGCCGGCCCGAGGCGGCCGCATGAGCGAGCGGCGGGTGACCATCCGGCTGACCGACTCCGCCATCAGCCGCGCCGGCTACTGGTGGGCGACCCTGGTCGGATTCACCTGGGGGTTCCTCTGGAGCACGGGCCCGATCGAGCGACGCCAGGGGCTCTTCGTCTTCACGGGCATGCCGAAGTGGACCTTCGGACGCGGCGGCTCCTGCGTGGGCGGGTGCTACCTCACCGACCGGAACGCGGGCGAGGTGGTGCTCGGCCACGAGGCGGTGCACAAGCAGCAGTGGCTGACGTACGGGATGCTCTTCCCGCTGCTCTACCTCATCGCCGGGCGCGATCCGTTGCAGAACCGCTTCGAGATCGAGGCCGGACTCGAGGCCGGCGGCTACCTGCCGCGTCGGCGGCCCCGCCGCTGAGACGCAGAACGGCCCGGATGCCGCGTGCTGCGGCATCCGGGCCGTTCATGTCCGTCGTGGCYGGCTCAGCCCGCCTGCGCGGCGGCCGAGAGCGACGCGACGAGCTGGTCGAGCCCGTAGGTGAGCGAGAGCGCCGTCGGCGGCGAGACGGCCGCGATGAGCTCGGTGCCGACGACCTGGGCGACCTGGCCGCGGGCGACCGCGGGGATGGCCTGGATCGGCGCGGACTGCAGGAACGCGTCGGCCTCCGCCTGGGTGTCGTGGTAGCTGAGGATCAGGTCGGAGTCGAGCTGGTCGAGCTGCTCGTAGCTCAGCGTGTAGAAGAACGGGGAGTCGCCGTTCGCGAGCTCGGCGACGGCGGGCGCGTCCTCGATGCCGAACGCGGAGAGGAACTCCACCCGCGAGTCCTCCTGCGTGTAGACGTAGAAGGTGCCGCCGACGTCCCAGACCGCGGCGATGGTCTTGCCGTCGAGCTCGGGGTGTGCCTCGGCCTGCGCGGCGAGCTGGGCGTCGAGGTCGTCGAGCACGGCCTGCGCCTCGTCGGCCTTGCCCAGCGCGGTGCCGACGAGGGTCACCGTCTCGCGCCACGGGGTGGTCCACGGCTCGTCGGGGTACGCGACCGTCGGCGCGATCTCGCTGAGGAGGTCGTACTGCTCCTCGGTGATGCCCGAGTAGGGCGCGAGGATGACGTCGGGCGCGGCCTCGATGAGCTCCTCGTAGGGCGGCGCCTCGCCGTCGTCGGTGAGGATGACCGGGGTCTCGACGCCGAGCTCGTCGAGCTTGTCGGCGACCCACGGCAGCACGCCGTCGGCGTTCGCCCCGTACGACTGCTGCGCCATCGCGACGGGCACGACGCCGACCGCGAGCGCGGCTTCGGTGCTCCCCCAGCCCCAGGTCGCGACACGCTCGGGCGCGGCGGGGATCTCCGTCTCGCCGAAGGCGTGCTCGATCGTGACGGGGAACGTGCCGTCGGATGCCGCGGCCGGGCCGGACTCCTCGGGAGCGGCCGAGGAGCAGCCGGCGAGCGTGAGGGCGGCCGCTGCGGCGGCGGCGATGACGGCGATCGTGCGTCGGGCGTGCATGAAGTCCCTTTCGATGGGGTGGATTGAGGTTAGCCTAACCTAAACTTCAGGCCCGGTGAAACCGCCCGATCGGCACGATCATGGGCGAACCGGCCACCGGATCCTCGGCGATGACGCACTCGAGGCCGAAGGCCGAACCGACCGTCTCCGCGGTCATCACTGCGGCCGGTGCGCCCGCGGCAGCGATACGTCCCCCGTCGACCACGACGAGGTGGTCGGCGTAGCGCGCGGCGAGGTTGAGCTCGTGCAGCACCATCACCACGGTCGTGCCGTGCAGCCGGTTCGACTCGGTGAGCAGGTCGAGCAGCTCGAGCTGGTGGCTCACGTCGAGGAAGCTCGTCGGCTCGTCGAGCAGCACGATCCCGGCCCGCTGGGCGAGTGCCATCGCGATCCAGACGCGCTGCCGCTGGCCGCCCGAGAGCTCAGACACCGCCCGGTCGGCCAGGTCGGCCGTGCCGGTCGCCTCCAGCACCTCGGCGAYGATGCGGTCGTCGTCGCTCGAACGCCCGCCGAACCAGCCGCGGTGCGGGTGCCGGCCCCTCGACACGARCTCTCCGACGAGCACGCCGTCGGGCGCGACCGGCTGCTGCGGCAGCACCGCGACGCGGCGGGCGAACTCCTTGGGCGCATACGAGCGGATGTCGCGGCCGTCGAGCGTCACCCGTCCGGCCTCTGGGCGCATGAGGCGCGCGAGCCCCCGCAGCAACGTGGACTTGCCGCTCGCGTTGGGGCCCACGATCGCCGTGATGCGTCCGTCGGGGATCTCGAGGTCGAGGCCCTCGACGACCCGTCGGCCGTCGTAGGCGAGCGTGATCGATTCGGCTCGCAGCCCGTGCGATGCGGTCCCGGTCATCCGTCCGATCCCTTCCGGTTGCCCCTCGCGATCAGCCAGAGGAGGTATGGCGCGCCGATGAGACCCGTGACGATGCCCACGGGCACCGCGACGCCCGTGAACGCGTGCTGCGCCACGAGGTCGGCCACGAGCACGATGGCGGCGCCCACGAGGGCGGATGCCGCGAGCGCGGCCTGCCCGTTCCCCACGACCGTCCGCGCGATGGGCGCCGCCACGAGGGCGACGAACGCGATGGGTCCGGCGAGGGCCGTGGCCACGGCGACGAGCGCGACGCCCAGCACGATCGCCACGAGCCGCGCGCGCGTGGCGTCGAGCCCGAGCGAACGGGCACTGTCGTCCGAGAGGGCGATGAGCGGCATCCGGGGCGAGAACAGCGCCGTGAGCACGAGGAGCACGACGAGCGCGCCCCCCGCGGTCGCGAGCTCGGGCCAGGCGATCGATCCGATGCCGCCGACCATCCAGACGAGCGCCTCCGACGCCTCGCGCACGTCGGCGCGCGTGATGAGCCAGCCGAGCAGGCCCGACACGATCGACGCGAGGCCGATGCCGACGAGCACGAAGCGGATGCCGGTGAGCCCGTCGCGCCAGGCCAGGCCCCACATCAGCGCGGCGACGACGAGCGCGCCCGCGAAGGCGGCGACCGAGACGGCCGGCCCCTGGAGTCCGAGCAGCAGCATCGAGCCGACCGCCGCGAGGCTGGCGCCGCCGGTGACGCCGAGGATGTCGGGACTCGCGAGCGGGTTGCGGAGCGTCGTCTGGAAGAGYGCGCCGCCGAGGCCCAGGGCGGTGCCCGCGATCATCGCGGCGAGCACGCGCGGAAGACGCAGGCGGAGGATCACGAACTCCGCCTTCGGCGACCCCTGGCCGACCAGCGCGGCGACCACGTCGCCCAGGCCGAGCCCGGCCGCGCCGAGGAGCAGCGACGCGGTCGCGGCGGCCAGCGCGACGAGCCAGGTCGCGACCAGGACGCCGGCGAGCCGACGCCGACGTCGGGTGCGCGCGGCACCGACGCGCTGCGCGATGGCCTCGATCCCCCCGCCG
>NZ_JBFUCL010000279.1:0-5074 GCF_056405255.1 Agromyces sp. P1_H4
CCACTTCAGCCACACCGAGAAGATGAGCTTGAGCAGCAGGCCGGCGAAGAAGATCGGGATCGCGTACCAGAAGATCGCGAGCACCCGGTAGATCGCGTCCTGCGTCTTGTCGCGGTGGTAGGCGGCGAGCAGGCCGAGCGGGATGCCGACCGCGAACGCCACGATCAGGGAGTAGAAGACGAGCTCGAAGGTCGCGGGTCCATAGGTGGTGAGCACCTCGAGGACCGGCCGGTTCGTGGTCATCGTCGACCCGAAGTTGCCGGTCAGGATCTGGCCGAGGTACTCGAAGTACTGGATGAACAGCGGCCGGTCGTAGCCGGCCGCGGCTCGGAGTTCGGCGAGGGCCTCGGGCCCCAGCCGGCCGCCCTGCGCCGCGGTGATGGGATCACCGGTGGTGCGGGCGAGGAAGAAGACGAGCGTGACGAGGATGAAGATCGTCGGGAACATAAGGAGGAACCGAACGAGGACGTATCGTCCGAAGCCGCCTCCTTGCGATTTCGGCTTCGGACGCCCGGAAGCCGGGACGTCCTCCGTCGTTGGAACGGTGTCAAAAGTGCTCATGGGTTCCTCAGGGGTACAGGGGAACGGGGGCGACCCGCGGTAGCAGGTCGCCCCCGTCGTCGAGCTTCAACGACTCTAGTGCGGATCAGCCCTTGGAGAGCGCGCCGTAGCGGAACTTGAACGACGCGTCGAGCGTGTCCTCCGTGCCCTCGACGTCGCTGCCCACGACCGCGACCTGCGCGCCCTGCATGTACGGGATCGTGGACAGGTCGGCCGCGACCTTGTCCTGGATCTCGCCGATGAGCGCCGCGCGAGCCTCGGGGTCCGACGTGACGGCCTGCTCGAGGATCAGGTCGTTCACCTCGGGGTTGTCGTAGTGGTTCGACAGGAAGTTCTCCGTCAGGAAGAACGGCGTGAGGTAGTTGTCGGCGTCCGAGTAGTCGGGGAACCAGCCGAGCTGGTAGGCCGGGTACAGGTCGGCGACGCGGTCCTCGGAGTACTGGACCCACTCGGTCGACTGCAGGTTCACGGTGAACAGGCCGCTCGACTCGAGGTTGTCCTTGATGATCGCGTACTCGTCGCTCGACGACGGTCCGTAGCGCTCGGCCACGTACTGGATCGAGATGTCGAGCGGCGTGGTGATGCCGGCCGCCTCGAGCGTGGCCGCCGCCTTGTCGGCGTCGGGCGCGCCGTTGCCGTCGCCGTAGAGGTCCTTCAGGGCCTCGTTGGCGCCGGTCAGGCCCTCGGGAACGTACGAGTACAGCGGCGTGAAGGTGCCCTTGTAGACGTCCTCCGAGATCGCGTCGCGGTCGATGAGGTCGGCGATGGCCTGGCGGACGGCGAGCGCCTTCGCCGGGTCCGCCTCGGCGGTGGTGGCGCCGAACGGCATCGTGTTGAAGTTGAAGACCAGGTAGCGGATCTCGCCGCCGGGGCCGTCGACGACCTTCACGTTGTCGTTGCCGCGCAGGTCTTCGATGTCGGTCGCGCTCAGCGTGCGGTGCGCGACGTCGATGTTCCCCTCCTGCACGTCGAGCTTCAGGTTCGAGGCATCCGTGTAGTACTTCACGTTGACCGTGTCGGTCTTCGCCTCGCCGAGGATGCCCTGGTAGTCGGGGTTCGCCTTGTACGAGATCAGGTTGTTGAAGTCGTAGCTGTCGATGACGTACTGGCCGGCGAACGCGTTGCCCGCGACGATGTCGTCGTCGGAGGTCAGCGAGTCTGCCGAGAAGACGTCCTCGTCGACGATCGGGCCGACCGGGCTCGACAGGATCTGCGGGAAGATCTGGTCGTTCTCCGACTTCAGCGTGAAGACGACGGTGGTGTCGTCGACCGCCTCGACCGAGTCGAGGTTGTAGAGCAGCGACGACGGGCCGTTCTCGTCGGCGATCGCGAGCTGCCGGTCGAACGTGAACTTCACGTCGGACGAGGTGAGGTCGTTGCCGTTGGCGAACTTGAGGTCGGGCTTCAGCGTCACCGTGTACTCGGTGGGGCTGGTGAACTCGGCGGACTCCGCGATGTCGGGCTCGACGTCGGGGCTGCCGTAGGGGGTGTTGAGCAGGAACGGGTACACCTGGTTCATCACGGCGAACGAACCGTTGTCGTACGAGCCGGCCGGGTCGAGCGCGGTGACCTGCTCGGTGGTGCCGATGGTCAGCGTGCCACCGGATGCCTCGCTGCTGCCGCCGCCGCCGGCGGTGCAGCCGGCGAGTGCGAGGGCGGCCACGGAGGCACCGGCCACCGCGATGAGGGCGCGGTTCCGGTTCGTGGATGCGGATGTCATATCCGTCTACCTCTTCCTATGGGAGTTCGGCTCGACCTTCGGAAGGCGGATGCCGAGTTGGTGGGACCGGCGCGTTCGGGGTCCGCATGCGGGCGTGGAACGGGTCGCTCGTCGTCCGCCCTCAGACGAGGACGGGCCACCCCGCCGCTCTGCTGCGAGCGGGAGGACCCTTCAAGAGGTAGCACGGCGGACTGGAGCGGGAACTCAACGTTATCGGACCGTAATGCTCGGAAATCCTGACGGGTAACCGTCGGAATTCGCCACGCGTCGATTCGGCGCGGCGGCCTGTCGCTCCCGCCCGCGCCGATGGAAGGATCCATGGACATCGCTTTCCCAGCGGATGCAATGCCGCATCACAGGAAACGGTGCACGCGGGCGCATCGCCCCGCGGGAGACGACATGGAGGTTGCAGTGGCACGACGAGATCACCGACCCAGAACCGCGACGAGGCGAGCCGCGCTCGCCGTCGCCGCCGCCGCGGGCGTCATCACGCTCGCGACGGTGTCGAGCGGCACCGCGATGGCGGCACCTCCCGACTCCTTCGACCCCTCCGTGCTCGGCCCGGTCGACCCGCAGTCCTGGGAGAACATGGACGACATGACCTGGGACGACTATGTCGCCGTTCCCGGCACCGACTGGGCCAACGACATCGAGGGCTCGGAGCGGCAGTTCAACGGCGCGATCGTGCTCGTCGACTTCGAGAACCAGCCCTTCCTCGTCACCCAGCCCGAGGGCGCGCACGCGTTCGGCGACCCGTCGGGTCTCGCGAACGGCCTCGCTCGCGAGGACGTGCCGCAGTTCTACCTCGACCTGCTCAACAAGCCCAGCGAGCTCAACCACGGTCGCACCATCAACGAGTACTGGATGGAGCAGTCGGGCGGCCGCCTCAGCGTGCAGATGCAGGCGTTCGGGCCGTACCAGCTTCCCGGCAACATCGAGGAGTACGGCCTGAACGACTCGTTCAACAAGCCGAACGCCGCGTTCTGCCCGCAGGGCGAGTCGTGCGACAAGAACATCCGCACCGACGCGCTGGCGCTCTGGGGCGCCGACATCGGCAGCGCCGACCCGCTCACCCAGTTCGACCAGGTGTTCTACGTCACTGCCGGCCACGATGAGTCGTCGACCTGGGAGGAGTTCGGGCAGATGCTGTTCGAGCACCCCGAGGACGTGACCGACGACTTCGGGCCGCCGCGGGATGAGAACGGCGTCGCGCTCGACCAGAACGGCGCGCCCATGGCGAACTGGGCGAAGACCCGCTACGTCCCGTGGACCTCGTGGGCCGCCGCGGTCAACCACTGGCCGAACGCGAACTCCCCCAGGAACGGCCGCGCCGGCAACTCCACGCAGGCGGAGTCGTCGGGCATGGGCACCTACGCCCACGAGTTCTCGCACATCCTGGGCATCGCCGACAACTACGGGAACCCGTACGGCACGGAAGCCGCCGATGGCGGACCCCTGCGTGACACGAGCGGTCCATTCGACATCCTGGCACGAGGCACGTTCAACGGGCCCGGTGGCACCCACGAGCGCTGGAGCGTCCCGTCGGTCGCCGGCGGATCGCAGCCCTCGGGCGTCGGCCTCCGCAACCGCATCAACCTCGGGATCATCGACGAGGCGAACTACCTGAACCTCCAGGAGAGCGATCTCGATGCGCTCGGCTCGGTCGTCACCAGGGTGGTCTCCCGCGCGGTCATGCGCCCGGGCGAGCTGACGGGCATCAACCTCGTCTTCGACAAGCCCACGGCAGCGGCGGCGGATGACTCGACGGGCACCTGCACGCGCCAGGCGAAGTACGACTGCGACGGCGGGTCGTTCGACAACTACACCGTGGAGGTCATCGACCGGATGGGCACGGACTCGTTCCAGCCCGACCACGGCGTGATGATCGCCAAGACGAAGAACCAGGACCGCAACCCGTTCATCTGGACGATCGACGCGAACCCGCAGGACATCGCGACGGTCGACTACGTGCGGCCCGACGGCACCCCGATCATGATCACGCGGGGCGACCAGCGCCAGCTGAACGATGCCCTCTTCCACGCCGGCAACGACTCGGGCTCCGAGTACGAGTACGTGGACACCGCGAACGGCCTGCACTTCTACGTCCTGAACGTGGAGCGCGACGCCGAGGGCATCCTCTCCTACGACGTGGCCGTGCGCTCCACGGTGAGCGCCGGACCGCAGGCCCGCGGGATCGACCTCGGCACCGCGACGGTGAAGGGCAACCTCGCCGCCATGCACGGCCAGGCCCAGGCCAACGGCACCGCGATCGCACAGTGCCTCGTGCCGCTCACGAACACGGGCGCGGCCGTCGAGGACCCGAAGGCGAACAGCGACATCTACCGTCTGGCGACCTCCGTCGAGGGACGCGGATGGTCGGTGACGACGCCGAGCAGCATCGTGGCGGCGGCGGCGGGCTCGACGATCGAGCTGCCCGTCTACGCCTCCCGCGGAGCCGACGCCGACCGCGACGCGACCGTCACGGTCACGGCGACGTCGGAGAACGACCCGTCGAAGACCGAGACGATCACCTGCGAGCTCGACGCTCCGGGCAAGGCCCGGTAGTCGCTCGCACCGAGCGGGGCACGCGGAACGGGACGACCTCCCGTTCCGCGTCGCCCCGTTCGGCGTYACACGGGCTCCGCGCGAGCCCGTACCATCGCACGACACCACACGACACGACGCCCGGCCGATCGGCGGGCACGAGGAGGCCACGTGAGGTTCCGGCCCATCCACCGCCCTGCGCTGCTCGCCGCGACGATCCTGTCGGCCGCGGCGCTCGCCGGGTGCGCC
>NZ_JBFUCL010000280.1:0-5064 GCF_056405255.1 Agromyces sp. P1_H4
CCGCGCTCCTCCTCGGGATCGGCGGCACCGTCGCGGTGATGGCGGCGCTGAGCGGGGCCGGCGGGGCCGGCGGCGACGGCGCGGCCGATGTCGCGGCGGTGACGCTCCCCGCCGAGATCGAGGTCCGAGGGGACACGGCCTGGACGCCGACCGGTCTCGAGTGCACCGGCGGCCGTCGTCTCCTCCTCGACGCCACCGGCGAGGTCGAGGTCGAGGACCTCGGGGGCATCGCGCTGACGCCCGAGGGCGCCCAGCAGCAGTACTCCGCGATCGACCCGCAACCGTACGCGTCGCACGCCTCGCTCATCGGGCGCGTGAGCGACAGCGGACTGCCGTTCGTCGTCGGCTCACGGCTGGCGATGGAGTGCCCCGTCGACGGCGACCTCCAGCTCGGCTTCAACGACTCGGATCCCGGCGGCAACGTGGGATCCTTCACGGTGACGGCCTCGGATGTCACCGAGGACGCGACCATCACGCTCGACGCCCTCACGCCCATCACCGTCGACGTGCCGGCCAGTGCCGGCGACTGGGTGCCCACCGGGATCACGTGCCTCCCGGGCGCCACCTACTCCGTCTGGGGGAACGGCGTGATCATGTGGGGCGAGGACCAGGAGCTCACGTCGGTGGACGCCGACGGCGCGGAGGTGTTCACGCAGCAGGCGAACGACCCGCGCGACAACGTGCCGGGCCTCGAGGACGCCGAGCACGGCTCCCTGATCGGAGCCATCGACGGCCTGCCGCCCTATGTGGGACTCGGCACCGAGTCGTACTTCGACTGCTACGGCGGCGGCGGTCGGATCGGCCAGGTCATGCTGGGCGTGAACGATCTCGCCCGCGACGACAACACGGGCCAGTTCACCGTGATCATGTCCCGCATCACCCCTCCGTCGGGCTGATCACCGGCGGGGTCGCATCCCACCCGTGACGCGGGAGCGCTCCCGACCTAGGCTGGCCCGCATGAGCGATTTCGACGTCATCGTCCTCGGCGCGGGCCCCGGCGGCTACGTTGCCGCGATCCGCGCCGCGCAGCTCGGCCTGAAGGTGGCCGTCATCGAGGAGAAGTACTGGGGCGGAGTGTGCCTCAACGTGGGATGCATCCCCTCGAAGGCGCTGCTGCGAAATGCCGAGCTGGCGCACATCTTCCACGACCAGGCCACGACCTTCGGCATCTCGGGCGAGGCGCACTTCGACTTCGGTGCCGCGTTCGACCGAAGCCGCCAGGTGTCCGAGAAGCACGTCAAGGGCGTGCACTTCCTGATGAAGAAGAACGGCATCACCGAGGTCGACGGCCGCGGCACCTTCCGGGACGCGAACACGCTCGACGTCACGAAGGCGGACGGGTCGGTCGAGACGATCGGGTTCCGCACCGCGATCATCGCGACCGGCTCGCGGGTGCGGTTGCTCCCCGGCGTCCAGCTGTCGCAGAACGTCGTCACCTACGAGGAGCAGATCCTCACCCGCGACCTGCCGCGTTCGATCGCGATCGTCGGCGCCGGCGCCATCGGCATGGAGTTCGCCTACGTGCTGCGCAACTACGGCGTCCAGGTCACGGTCATCGAGTTCCTCGATCGGGCCCTTCCCAACGAGGACGTGGAGGTCTCGAAGGA
Organism: Agromyces sp. P1_H4; assembly: GCF_056405255.1. Taxonomy (NCBI): domain Bacteria; kingdom Bacillati; phylum Actinomycetota; class Actinomycetes; order Micrococcales; family Microbacteriaceae; genus Agromyces; species Agromyces sp. P1_H4. The sequence goes on from NZ_JBFUCL010000280.1 coordinate 1,608, forward strand.
GATCACGCGGCAGTACCGCAACCTCGGCATCCCGATCCTCGCCTCGACCAAAGTAGAGACGGTCGTCGACCACGGGGCATCCGTCACCGTCTCGTACACGGGGGCCGACGGGCAGCCCGGCGTGCTCGAGGTGGACAAGGCCCTCATCTCGGTGGGCTTCGCCCCGAACGTCGAGGGCTTCGGCCTCGAGAACACGGGCGTGCAGCTCACCGAACGGGGCGCGATCGCGATCGACGAGCGGATGCGCACGAACGTGCCGCACATCTTCGCGATCGGCGACGTCACCGCCAAGCTCATGCTCGCCCACGTGGCCGAGGCGCAGGGCGTCGTCGCGGCCGAGACCATCGGCGACGCCGAGACCCTGGAGCTCGGGGACTACCGGATGATGCCACGGGCGACGTTCTGCTCGCCGCAGGTGGCGAGCTTCGGGCTCACCGAGCAGCAGGCGCGCGACGAGGGCTACGACCTGGTGGTCGCGAAGTTCCCGTTCACCGCGAACGGCAAGGCGAACGGCCTCGGGGACCCGGTCGGCTTCGTGAAGCTCGTCGCCGATGCGAAGTACCTCGAGCTGCTCGGCGGCCACCTCATCGGCCCGGATGTCTCGGAGCTGCTGCCCGAGCTCACCCTCGCCCAGAAGTGGGACCTCGGCGCGCTCGAGCTCGCCCGCAACGTGCACACGCACCCGACCCTGTCGGAGGCGCTGCAGGAGGCGTTCCACGGCCTGACGGGCCACATGATCAACATGTAGGCGCACACGCGAAGCGGGGCGGATGCTGCGACGCGCGGTCGCGGCATCCGCCCCTGGTGTTCCATCGACGCGGCCGGGCAGGCGTTCCTGCCGCGTCGAATGACGCCCCGGCGGCGGACCTTCCCAGCCCGCCGCCGGAACCCTCTAGTGCTGCACCGCCTTCTCGGCGCCGACGCCCGTGAGCGAGCGCACCTCCATCTCGGACTGCTTGGCCGGGTCCTCCGTGCCCTTGTCGAGCACGGTGCCGAGCCAGCCGAGGAAGAAGGCCAGCGGGATCGAGATGATGCCCGGGTTGGACAGCGGCACGATGTCGAAGTCGGCGCCCGGGATCATCGAGGTGGGGGTGCCCGACACGACGGGCGAGAGCGCGATGAGCACGATCGCCGACCCGAGGCCGCCGTACATGCTCCAGAGTGCGCCCTGGGTCGTGAACCGCTTCCAGAACAGCGAGTACACGATGGTGGGCAGGTTGGCGGATGCCGCGACGGCGAAGGCCAGGGCCACGAGGAACGCCACGTTCTGGCCGTTCGCACCGATGCCGCCGATGATCGCGATGATGCCGATCACGACCACCGTGCGACGGGCGACCTTGACCTCGGCACCCGGCTCGGGCTTGCCCTTCTTCACCACGCTCGCGTAGATGTCGTGCGCGAACGACGCGGCGGCGGTGATCGTGAGCCCGGCGACGACCGCGAGGATCGTGGCGAACGCGATCGCGGCGATGAGGCCGAGCAGCACCGGGCCGCCGAGCTCGAACGCGAGCAGCGGAGCCGCCGAGTTCGCGCCACCGGGGGCCGCAGCGATGGCCTCGGGGCCGATCAGGGCCGCAGCGCCGTAGCCGAGCACGAGCGTGAAGACGTAGAAGATGCCGATGAGCCAGATCGCCCACACCACCGACTTGCGCGCCTCCTTCGCCGTGGGAACGGTGTAGAACCGCATCAGCACGTGCGGCAGGGCCGCGGTGCCGAGCACGAGCGCGAGGCCGAGCGAGAGGAAGTCGAGCTTCGCGACCTCGGAGACGCCGTACTTCAGGCCGGGGTCGAGGATCGCCGGGTTGCCGGCGGTCGCGACCGCGTTGTCGAGCAGCGTCGAGAAACTGAAGCCGTTGATCGCGAGCACCCACACGGTCATCACCGCGGCGCCCGCGATGAGCAGGCCGGCCTTGATGATCTGCACCCAGGTCGTGCCCTTCATGCCGCCGATGAGCACGTAGAGGATCATGAGCGCGCCGACGACCGTGATCACCACGGCCTGGCCGAGCTTGTCGCCGATGCCGAGGAGCAGCGAGACGAGCCCGCCCGCCCCGGCCATCTGCGCGAGCAGGTAGAAGAAGCACACGACGAGCGTCGTCGTGGCCGCGGCGATGCGCACCGGGCGCTGCTTGAGGCGGAACGACAGCACGTCGGCCATCGTGAAGCGGCCGGTGTTGCGCAGCAGTTCGGCGACGAGCAGCAGCGCGACGAGCCACGCCACGAGGAAGCCGATCGAGTAGAGGAACCCGTCGTAGCCGGTCACCGCGATGGCACCGACGATCCCGAGGAACGAGGCCGCCGACAGGTAGTCGCCCGCGATCGCGGCGCCGTTCTGCCCACCCGTGAACGAGCGGCCCGCGGCGTAGTAGTCCGAGGCGGTCTTGTTGTTGCGGCTGGCGCGGAACACGATCACCAGCGTGATCGCGACGAACGCGCCGAAGATGGCGATGTTGAGCCAGGGGTCGCCGGGCGAGGCGGCGGCCGCTTCCGCAGCGAGGTGCGTGTGGGTCTGCGTGTGCGTCATCAGCGGTTCGCCCCTTCGGTGTCGGATGCCGCGGCGGCATCCGCTTCGATGCCCTCACGGATCTCGGTGGCGAGCGGGTCGAGGCGCCGGTTGGCGAAGGCCACGTACCRGGTCGTCACGGCGAACGTCGTGAGCACCTGTGCGATGCCGAGCACCATGGCCACGTTGACGCTGCCGAACACCGGCGTCGACATGAAGTCGTGCGCGTAGCTGGCGAGCAGCACGTAGGCGAAGTACCAGACGAGGCAGGCGGCCAGCACCGGGAACACGAAGCCCCGGTGCGTGCGGCGAAGGGTCTGGAACTCCGGTGATTGCTGGATGGCGGGGTAATCGACGTCGGCCAGTGCCGTCGACGTGTCCGCGCTCAGGGCGTCGTTGCCCATGGCGTCTCTCTCCTTCGAGGGGGGTCTCGGCGGACCGTCCGCCGCGCCGCTGCACCGAGCCGTCAGGGCGGCGGGGCGATGCAGTGGCACCATGCTGGCGCTCGCCCCCGGGCGCCGGGGCTGCTCGCCGTTCGTCGTCGCCGAGCGGCGCCCATCGTGCGACGAACGGCTCCGCCGTGACGACGAACGACGGCTACGCTGACCTGCATGCCCGAGTCGATGCTGCTCGCCGCTGCCGCCGGAGTGGTGGCGGGGGCGCTCGCCGTCGGGGTGGTGCTGCTCCTGCGACGCATCGTCGGATCCTCGAAGGAGCTCGGCACCGACGTCGAACAGGCGACGTACCAGACCCTCCACCTCGCGAGCCGTGCGGCGAAGCACCTGCGCGGCGGCATTGACGAGGTCGACGCGGTGCGGGCGGTCCGCTACCTCCGGGCGCTGCTCGGCTGCGAGACGCTCGCGCTCGTGGATCGCTCGGGTGGGGTCGTCGTCGAGGGTGACGACGCCGTGCGCGCGGTGGCCGGGCGTCTCGCCGCGGAGGCGAGCGCCTCGG